>JAIWNO010000319.1 GCA_020216785.1 Desulfomonile sp. | reverse complement strand
CCAGTCCATCTATTCTGATATTTTCTCTCCCCAGGTCAACCTAATCTGAAAAATTCACCCCATTTCAGACCATTCAATTCGAAAATCTACACTAGGTCAAAGCTCTTCATGACTCCGATGATCACGGCTCCGAGCACCGTGTTGGTCCCCACATCCGCTGGCCGGTCCAAGACCCGACCCAGGGTGTCATCATTGAGCCTCATACGTAAGCATTCACTTACGCGCGGGCGCATGTTGCCAGGGCTTTGATTTTTTGGGTTGAGCAGTCTCTCTTCCCCCGTGTAAGTGAACCGATACGCACAAAACCAAATGCAGCCCCCCGAACTCCTGGGTGCCACACGTAAGTGAATGATTACCCTCGATACGGGGATTGCCTCTCCAAGGAGATGCTCCACGTCTTTGTCCTCGAAAAACTGTTCCAGTCGGAACAGAGGACTCGTCTTTGTCGGCCATGAGGAGCCTCCTCGAAAGGGTCCCCCGTCACTACCACAATCCGCTGAATTGTACAAGTCCTATCTTATTGATATTATTAGCATCACAAAATGCTTCATTCACATCTCTACCTATGCGGAACGCGAGATAAACGGACTGGTCCCCGCTAAGTGAAAATCTGACTTCTAATATTAGGTAATGGACGAAGCACAAGTGCCTTGAGGTCGATTCCTCAATGGGGGAACCCTCGAACGACGAAGATGTGGGCGTCTCGTGAGCGAACTCATTTCTTCGTGCCGACCACCTTGCGGCATTGCCGCGCCATCATGAGTTCCTCAAAGGTTTCGATGACGAGGATTTTGATGACGGAGGATTTGGCGGAGATATCTTCCACTTGGTTGTCCGGGCTCGTTCGAGCGCGTGCGTTCTTCTCCGCGTCGATGACGAAGCCGAGCATCTCTGTACTCGCAAGGACTTTGGCCCGCACGGTCGGGCTGTTGCTGCCGATGCCGCCGGTAAAGACCAGGGCGTCGCAGCCCCCGAGCACCATGAGCATTGCGCCCGCATAGCGTTTCACTTTGTAGCAAAACGCGTCAAGCGCGAGCCGCGCGCGGTCGTTGCCCCCGGCCGCGGCAGCCTCAATCTCCCGCATGTCGCGACTCACGCCGCTGACTCCGAGGAGTCCTGAATCTCGGTAGAGCATGGAAATCATCTCGTCCGGCGAGAGCGAATCTTCTTTCATGATGACAGGGATAAGGCCGGGGTCCACGTCGCCCGCGCGGGTGCCCATCATGAGGCCCTCGACAGAAGTCATACCGAGGCTCGTGTCGACGGAGCGGCCGCGGTCGATGGCACAGACGCTCGCTCCGTTGCCCAAGTGGCACGTGATGAGTTTAAGCTCTCCGAGGGGACGACCAAGCCGGTCTGCAGCCTTCTCCGCGACGTACGCGTGGGAATTGCCGTGGAAGCCTGTCCGACGATAGCCCCTATCCGAGAAATAATGCCACGGCAGCCCATAGATTGCTGCCTCGTCCGGGATGCTCCAGTGAAACCACGTGTCGAACACGGCCACATGCACCGCTTGAGGCATCCGGATCATGCACTCCTCGATCTCACGGATCATGGCCGGATGGTGCAGCGGGATAAGCGGAGTCATGCGGCGAATTTCACTTATTACGTCAGGATTGACGCGTGCGGCCTCGCGATACTTGCCGCCGTGTCCGACCCGGTGAGCCACTGCGTCGAGGTCGCTCAGCGAGGTCAGCGGCCCGGCAAGTAATGTTGCAAAGACCTCGTCAAGCGCTGCGCCGTGGTCCGGCGCATAGGCTTCCTTTTCCACCTCGTGGTTTGCCGCGTCGCGGAACGAGTGGCGCGCGCCGTCCTGCCCAATGCGGTCGATTGCCCCCGCGAAGAGCACGGCCTCGTCCTCCATGCGGAAAAGCGTATATTTCAATGATGAGCTGCCGCTGTTAATGACGAGAATGAGCACAGGATTCCCTCAAGATTATCTGAAGTCACGATGACCCGCTACGCAAACACATTTCGCAGTACTTACCGCAGCCATAGGGGTGGCTCTGACGTTACACGTCCGAGCGCCACAGGCGCAAGAGGTTTTGAGCGATCGTCCTATGAGTTCGCTCAAGAGGAAGACAAAGATCCTCCCCTTGCTTCGCACCCCGACGTGTAACATCGGCTCCACCCACGACCGTCAACATGCTACATCGGCACCGCGCATTTTCAGACAGAAGTCAGTGACTTTGCACTCAGGGAACGGCCTGACTCCTCAATGGACGAAGGACGAGGCATCATCCCCGTTTCCGTTTCCTTTAACATGGTTTTCCGTATAATGGCTGTTGATAAGGTCAACACTACGGAGATTCCATCGCATGGACGACAAAGTCGAAGACCTTCAGTGGGCGATCATTCAATCAGGCTACTTCGCCCCTGATATATTCGAGGCCCGAAAAGGCGGGCCCATGGAACCGGGAGCCTCCCGCACGGCACTCCAAATCGCAGTTGCCAGGGCTCGGGATACCCAGCGTGAGCTTGAACGGATATCCCGTTTTCTCCACGAGGTGGTGGTTGAAAACGTCCTCAAACTGGAAAAGTCTGTGGACCACCCCGAATTGTTTGAACGGGTCGGCGCTTTGCTGAAACAAGTCCTCGCCGCAGTGGACGAGTTCCGCCACGAACAGGGATTTGTAAAGATCTACGGTGAGCTGCTCTCCGTGTACATCCTCATGCTGTATCGGCAGGGAAGCGCGGGCCGGCCGAGTCCGATCATCAAGATGATCCTTACCAACATCGCCCGCCGCAAAGCCATGGAGCTGAACGAAACACAACTCGAGCGGGCTTTGGCCAAGATCGAGCGGGTAGTGACTATCGCGCTTATTGCGAAACGCTACGCGGTGTTCGTGCTCGCAACTCGCGGGATCAAGGTGCTGTTCCGCAGCGAGATCGAATTCCGTACTCACGGCAAGCAGCCCGACGCCCTTGCGCTTCAGATCGCCAATTTGCTGCTGAAGCACGGCGTGAACCTTGCGGACGTCGGGGACATCGTGTGTGCGGGCGGCGACCTTGGCACGCTCCCGGACGGTCTATATGTGTTGAATGAGCTGGTGCGGGACGAATCCCTCAAGCGTCTGCGCAACAGCTCACTCAATCGAGGAGCGCTCGTCGCGTACGAGCTCAAGGAGATCCTCCGCAGCCAAGGCGACCACCGGCGCATCAACCTTTCGCTGGCGAGTCCTCTGTCGTTTTCGACGCTGCATGCGCACGATGTGGGGCAGTTCCTCACAGCGGAATCGCGGGAACTCACCCAGAGTCTGCACGGCTACGTGAAGGTGACGCCGCTCAAATCCATCGCGGCTCTTGTGTCGGAGATTCTTCGCATCAGCCAGGACCAGTTGAACCTTCTCGTGATGACTGTGGACGAGCTTTTCGCTTCGGTGGCGCGCAAGACCGGCCCGAGGATCATCAGAGAAATGGCAGCTCAGGATGCAAACAGCGCGCTCGCGAAGTTCGATTTCCGGAAGATCGTGGATGCGCTCAGGCGGGAAAACTTTGTCATTCCGCCGCATTTCCGGCTGGCTTCCGCCGGAGAGATCGGCACGGGCGTCAAAGAGATCTGCGAACTTCTCATGATCATCGAGTCGGGAAAGATCTCCGACGCGCTGGCTCATAATCTCATGCAGGTGGTGGACGCATACGCCAGGCAGGCGGCCATGATTCTCGAGATGGCGTCCACCGGGGCCCCTAAGCAGCGGCCGCAATTCATCGTCATTACGAGTATGCTTGCACTGGACCCGCATTTTCTTCAACTCTTCAGCAAAATCCGCAACTGCATTGACAATTCCACCACGCCGGTAATGTGTCTGGACTCGCTGGAGCACGAGTACTTGATCGCGCGTCACTTGTACGAGTTGTATGTGACTCCTGCCGAGACCGACCAGAGGAAGCATTTCTCGGTCGAACAGCGAAGTATTCGCCAGGCGATCCAAGTACTGCGGTCATCTACAGGTGAAGGGCAGGTTTTTTCCTTCCCGAGGCTCGTGGAGCGGTTGAGCGGGGCTGTCGCGGAGAAGAGAATAGAACCTGCCGATGTGGTGCTCGTCGGGGCCGATAACGAGGACGCTCTTGCAGCGGTGGCGGATGCCCGTGATTTCGGGGTCGTGAAGCGGCTGGTCCTTATCGGGGATCCGCAAGACATCAGAGGCGCGATCGAGCGCACCAAGGTCGCCCTAGCTCCCGGCGAAGATGAGAGCATCACAGTCATCCCTATCGATCCGCTTGCGGTGGATTTCGAGAGCAAGACCCGCTCAATGGCCTTGGTGTTCAACGAATTTCTCCAAGAGCACCGCGATTACATCATCATGAAGGGGAGCATCGCGACAGGACCGCTCCTGCATAAGGCTCTGTCGATTTACAAGTCGGACTCGGGCGAAGCGGAGGGGCCCGCGGCCAAGGCCCGCCGTATGGCCTCGCACACCGCGCTTTTTGTTTTGCCGGACAGAAGGTTCTTCGCTTTGTCCGACGCCGGCGTGAATCCCGGCTATCGGAATGCCCAGGCCCTGCTCAGGGTAATCGAAAACCAACTCGACATCCTCCGCAAAGTCGTAGACCCGAAGCACACTTTCAAGATCGCAATCATTACCGCGGTGGAAAAACAGACCTCAGCAATTCCAGCCACGCATCTCGCTGCGGAAACCGTCGAATTAGCCGGAGAACTACAGGAGCGCTACGGGCCGATCATCGTGGAAGGCCCCCTTTCGTTCGATTTAGCCACTGCGCCGGACGTGGCAGACGAAAAGCACTATGACGGCCTCATTCGCGGCGACGCGGACTGCCTCGTGGCAACGGACATCAATACCGCCAACGTGCTCTATAAGATTATGGTAAAGACAATGGGTAGTCTCGGTCTCATGGTGGACAACGGCGGGATCATCACCGCGGGGCCGGGCAGCGCGCCTATTGTGCTCACCTCCCGCGGAGACACGAGCCAGACCAAGTTCAATTCGATTTTGCTCGCCTTCGCATACACGCGACGGCTGGACGGTTAGGCTCAAGGAGTTGTGAATGCCATACGTATCCTTTGAAATGGACGAAGACGTCGCATGGATTACCCTCAATCGCGGCAAGGTGAACGCGCTTAATAACGAACTCCAAAGCGAATTGGACGATTGTCTGAGAAAACTGGAGAGCGATCCGGCAGTGCGAGCAGTGGTACTCACGGGAACGGGCAAATTCTTCACATTCGGCTTGGATATTCCGGAGCTGTTTCCCTATTCCAAGGAGGAATTCACGGAGTTCCTGACGAGGTTCACGGACCTTTACGCTTATCTCTTCCTTTACCCGAAGCCCGTGGTCGCCGCGCTCAACGGGCACACGATTGCGGGCGGGTGCATGATCGCGACCGCGTGCGATTATCGGATCATGGTTTCGGGCAAGGCAAAGATCTCGCTTAATGAGATTACGTTTGGATCGTCGGTCTTCGCGGGAAGTGTGGAGATGCTGAGAACATGTGTAGGCAACCGCAACGCGCACGCGATTCTTTACAGTGGAGCGATGCTTACCGCGGAGGAGGCCCTCGATTTGGGACTCATCGACCAGAAAACAACCGAGGGAAACCTCCGCGAAGACGCGAACAAGGTGGCGCAGGACTTTGCCTCACGCGACCCGCGCGCGTTCGCCAGTATAAAAAGGCTGCTGAGAAAACCGATCGCCAACGAATGGAAACTCCGAGAGCAGGCGTCGATAGACGAGTTCGTGGACATCTGGTACAGCGAGAGCACTCGCGCTCAACTCGAACAGATCAAGATCTATTCATGAGCGCAGACAGTACCGGTTCTGATGACTCCAACCAAGTTTGATGATAAAAGGGGGACTGATATTCCCCTCGGGAGGGTTCCGGTGATTAACAAGATTTATGAAGAAGCAGCATTGGAGCAGCTTATCGTCTATGACCGCGTTGTGGTCGGAGAGCCGGTTGCGCTCTTCGCGTCGGTGGGTACCCCTGCAATGCACACTTTCGGGGCGCACGTGCTCGAGGCATGTCCCAAACGACGCATCATAGACGAAGAAGAGGCAGACGACTTTGACGATGACGACTACCTTGAGGACGAGGACGCCGAATACCTGGACGATGAAGACGACGAAGACTGGGATGAGGACGAAGACGAGGAAGATGAGGACTGGGACGAAGACGACGAAGATTGGGATGAGGACGAAGATTACGACGAAGACGAGGACGACGAATAGTTGATCGGGCCGGCAGTGTACTGGTTCAGCGGGAATTGGACAGAGGCATCTTTTTGTTAGACAGTCTGGGTTGATGAACTATAGTTTTGCACTTTTCACATGAGTAGTCTGGTATTGCGGTGATTTTCTTGACCCATCTTCTACACCGTATTGACAAAACTTATTGTCCCCTTCGGGGAATGGGAGAAAAACCCTCGCCTTTAGGCGAAGACTTCAGTAGGCCCGCAGGGCCGGAGACGGGACAGTCTCGAT
>JAIWNO010000224.1 GCA_020216785.1 Desulfomonile sp. | reverse complement strand
CGTTTTCAACGCGACGGGCGCCGCGGGGGATCGCACCGGCTCGCGAGACACGCTCTCCGTCTGCGCTATGAGGGACCGCCCGAACGCTTTGTTCGCAACCGAGGGGTCTCGGATCAGGCGAGCACTGAGCGTACCAAGGATGACCGTCATCGCGACGGAAACGAGCAGCCCCACCACGAGCCATCCGTTTTTGGGGCCCCCATCCACGGATGGCCGTCGGAGCGCGGCAGAAACCGACGCGAGTGCCTTTACCCGCTCCAAAGCTTTTCTGGGGAAGGACTTGCCGGGATTTTTCGAAGGGATGTCCCGTCGAGGGTACACGATGGGGACCCCGCGGCCCCGGGCCTTGAGCGGAACGCCGGTGATCGCTTTCCGCCGGCCTGTCTTGGGCTTCCTTCTGAGTTTGTCGAGAAGCTGCATGGCGAGCGCCTGCTTCGTTTTAGCGAATGTCACATGGTTGAGTGCATTCCAAGAATAGTCCTTGTCACCCTCACATCCTTTCGGGCGCTGCGACGCCTAGAATTCGGAGGCCGTTGGCCACCACGAGTCTTACCGCCTCCACAAGATAGAGGCGCGCTTTCTTGACCACCGGATCTTCCAAAAGCACCCGATTGTCGTGGTAGTACGCGTGAAACAGCTCTGCCAGATCCATGAGATAGAACGTGATGCGGTGAGGCTCCACCGACTCCGCGGCTTCGGCGAGCACGTCAGGATAGTCCGCGAGGTGTTTAATCAGCCTCTGTTCCTCCGGCAGCGTCAGCGCGGTGATGTCGGGGTCCGTGAGGTCCGCGTCTATACCCCGTTCGGCCGCGATCCGGAAAATGCTGGAAACCCGCGCGTGCGCGTATTGCACGTAATAGACGGGATTGTCCCGTGACTGCTTCTTCGCAAGATCCATGTCAAAGTCGAGGTGGCTGTCCGCGCGTTTGGTCAGGAAAAAGAACCTCGCGGCGTCCGGCCCGACTTCGTCAAGCACATCCCTCAGCGTGATGAACTCGCCTGAACGGGTGGACATGGAAAGCTTCTTACCTTCCCGCACCAGGGTGACAAACTGCACCAGAATTACCTTGAGCGCGTTCGGTGAATACCCGAGCGCTTCGATCGCTGCACGCACTCTCGGCACGTATCCATGGTGATCCGAGCCCCAAATGTCGATGAGGAGATCGTACCCTCGCCCGAGCTTGTCCAGGTGGTACGCTGCGTCGGCGGCGAAATAGGTGGGTTCGCCTGTGGCGCGCACAAGCACCCGGTCCTTGTCGTCCTCAGCCGAGTCCATCGAGAACCAGATCGCGCCGTCCTTTTCTTCGGCTCGCCCGCGGCGCCGCAACTCCTCGACTGTCTGTGCGACCTTGTCGTGCTCGTAGAGGGTTCGCTCACTGAAGTACGAATCGTATGAAACTCCAAAGAAATCCAGGTCGTTCTGTATACCATCGAGAATGCGCCGACATGCGAAGCGGCCGACCGCATCGACGGCCTGCTCTTCGGTCATTGACAACAGGTCCTCCGCCAGCTGCGTTCCCATGATTTCGGACGCCAAATCCGCGATGTAAGAGCCGCGGTAGTGGTCATCCGGGAATGAGATCGTCTCTCCGCGCAACTCACGAAACCGGAATAGAACAGACCGCCCCAGTATTCGCATTTGGTTGCCCGCGTCGTTGACGTAATATTCGGTTTCGACGCGGTAACCGCGCGCCTTGAGCAGTCGGGCCAGCGTATCGCCCACTGCCGCGCCTCTGCCGTGGCCCACGTGGAGAGGACCGGTGGGGTTGGCGCTTACGAACTCGAGGAGTACCTTCGGCCCGTTCATCGGATCTGCGTGGCCGTATCGCTCTCGAGCGTGGTGAATGCTGTACAGCACATCGCGCCAGACTTTTGACGTAAGAAAGAAGTTGATGAAGCCCGGTCCCGCGACCTCGGCCTTCTCAATGACGTCTCCTCGCGAAAGGTTATCGGTAAGAATCCCGGCAACTTCCCGCGGGTTCATTCCTGCGCGTGCGGCCAGTACCAGGGCCGCGTTGGTGGCGTAATCGCCGAAACGTGGCTCTTTGGCTCGGGTCACTTCAACCGCAAATGAGTCCACTGCCTCCGGAGGAAGCGCGCCCTTTCGCATCGCAGTTTCGACAGCTTCGCGGACCAATTTTCTGATCGTATCTTTCATAAACCTAAGACTCTTTTCTCAAGCGGTCCCGTGTCCGGGAGCACTCCTCCATCTCAAGAGTCGCCGAATCGCGCACAAGCAGGTGATTCGGCGATCCGGCCGGGTTATCATACCATCACGTCGCGGCCGGAGTCACCCCTCCGCGCCTCGGAAACAAGCCTGCGTCCTAAGAAACTGAGTTCAAGATTGTGCGGGAGCTTTGTAGGGCGCATCCATGTGTACTCCCGGATACGGGCAGACACACGGGTCTGCCCCTCCATTGCCCTGTCGAGCACAATCGTCATGAGCGTCGGTTCGCGTCACTTCTCCGAGCGGGGCTTTGAGCACGAAGCCCCTTTCTCCTCTTCAGAAGCCTCCTTGGGGACTTTGAGCGTCACATCCTTCGTGAACTCAGGACAGCGAGTGGTTGTAGAGCCATCCATAGAAAACTTCTTGTTGCAGGTGGCTCGCCACGCGCATATGACACAGATTGTCCTCTCATCGGACATTAGGGCCTCCTTTTCTAAGAAAGTCACTATCAAATTCATCACTTATCGTCAAGTGCTTTAGTATAACTTTAAAATATGTATGTGGGGCCCCGGTGGGGCCCTTGCACGACTGAGTGCTTCCAATCCGATTGATATAGGACTGGACCGGCTGCAATCTTTCTGTTATGAATTGTACACAGGGAGGCAGCTCATGGAAGTGGTGGACCCACGAAAAATTCGATTGATTCCTGGGCAGAGCATTGAGGCCATGTTCGCCAGCGAGACGGATCACAAGACGGAAGTGGGAATTTTCGTCCGCACGCTCTCGGACCCGATCCCGCCGAACGGGGACCTGGGAATTCAAGAAAGGGCGGGCGTTGTAAAATTCGACGACCTGTTCCTTGTCCTGACGATGATCCGTATCCAAAGACCCGCGGAGGAACTCTTCGACGTATGGTGGAACTACCACGCTTCCCACGGCGCGGAGCATTTCCGGCGCATGTCTGAGCAGGATCGGCTCGCGATTCATTTTTGCGGTGAGGGAGGACGAGAGTTTTCTCTGACCCGTGAGAACACCTTCCGGCAGTTTTTCAAGTCATTGCCAAGTCTTATGCGAAAGACCAGGCGCTGGACGGACATTGAGTTCGACCGTGCAGTCCGGGGCTTCTGCGCGGAATCGTATCCCAAAGAAAACCTGTGGGAAATGATTCAGACGAGGTCCGAAATGCCGGCCCGGGAAGGTCCTGTAACCGTGGAAGACTACCCGGGCCATATTCCCGATGAGCTGCGGTCGTATTACACCTATGTTCCCGGCCAGGGCCACCTGATACGGGTCATACCTTCCATGCTCGAGGCTGAGGCCATGTCGGGCGAGCCGGACAGGTATCTGCTTCCTGCGCCCGTGAAAACAGTGTTGCGCTGCGGAGTGCGGTGGGTAAAGGGCTATCCGGTGGCGCCCATCCCATTCATTCCGGGACACGGGCTCGCCGTGCCTCCCGATGATGCGGAACTCTAAATGGGCCTTAACCTAACTCGCCTTCAAGCAAATTGCGTCGTCAGCATCCAAAATCCCCCCCTTCCCCCCTTTGCGAAGGGGGGTAGAAGAGGGGCGCTCCCGTTGTGAAAGGGGACGAGCTGCATCCCGCCTTTGATAAAGGGGGATTAGGGGATTTTCTCGTACACTATTCGGTAAAGCCTGGTCGCCCAATGTCATCGATGTGCCGGTACCTTAGGACTATTCCTCTTGCCCAAGCAATCGCCGCAGCTCCTGGTTGCACTTGAGGAGATCCAGATACAAGTCATCGATCTTCTTGGTCTGCTGTGCGGACGGGGCTTCGTCCGACTCGAGCTTCTGGATTTCCAGCTTGAGTGCGCGGCACTCTTCGGCTTTGACAGTATCGGGTCTGCACGCGCTCGCGCACTCATCCTGGTGTTTTGCAAGCTCCGTGAGCTGCTTCCGCAGTTCGCTCAGCCTCACGTTGATCTGAGCGACCTTGTCGTACGCGCGTTTTTCGAACGCGGCCTTCAGCTCTTGGCTCTTTTGCTCCAATTCTTCGCTGTAGGCCCGTCGGTTCTTTTCGATCTCCCGGCATTCCCGACACGTGATAGCAAGGGCCGATGCAGGGAGGATCACCAATAATGAAAGTGCAACCATCAGGGTTGTTTTCAGGTCATTTATCCGGGAATTGCGTACCATCGGGCTGTCCTCGTCTCATCCCCAATATCCTATGCCTTCGCCCTTCGCATTTCAAACAGATTCGGACGATCCGCTCCTTTCCGTATCAACCGCGCGTCGCGCACCTCGCTTCATTTCCATATCTCTCACGAGCCGGCCGTACGAGACGCCAAGCTTTCTCGCGCGGCGCTTGCAGCGCTGTTGCTGAAGATAATACCCGGCAGCATAACCGAGGATGGTCGCGATTGGCGTAACCACCACAGCGCCCGCGGCCCAACGGAGAACGAACTCCCAGCCCAGCGCCACGAACGAGCGAAATGTTTCCCAGAAGTGCGCGCCGGCCATGAGGGGGGCTATGAGGGAGCGAAAAGCTTCCAACGTCATGACTTCGGGCCTATGGAGCAGTACCGACCCGAGACGGTAGTATCCATAGTATATGGGAACAAAGGTAAATGGATTCATGACCCACGACACCGCGAACGCAATCAAAATGTTGAACCTTACAATAAGGCGCATGACTCCCAGCGTCATCATCTGGGCGCCGACCGGACATCCGAGCGATATGGCCAACCCGATTGCGACTCCGCGAGCGTCGAACCAGGGAGGGTGGGGCGACGAAACGAACGGCTGCACGAAAACGCGGTGCAGCCGGCCTCGCCACCCGGTAATTCGGTCGTCCGTCGGTGTGTCTGCTGCCTCCGATTCCGGATGTTTGTTGTATGTGGACGCTTCGCGTCGTTTCAATTGAGCCTCCTCCTCGCGGGAATCGTCTCCCGCGGCACAGCCTTTGTTACCATCTGAGCAACGGGCGTGCAACATGATGCGGTGTCGCCATTCACATGGGTGGGGGGTGCGGCCCGCGGACAAGAGTGTGATCAGTCACCACAGAGACCGCTGAGGTCGATGTAGGGGCTCACCCGCGCGTGCGCCCTGTACGGGGCTTTTACTCTATTGAAGAAGGGCGGACACGCTGGTCCGCTCCTACCTGTCTCTGTGCCCTCCGCGTGCTCTGCGGTGAAACAGAATTGTTCCTCCTCTCCATTCAGCCATATGGACATGACGCGGCCGTTGACAAAACCGTTCTCGTGACTATGATCCAGTCCGACCCCCAACATGGAGAGTTGTCATGAAGCCGATCTTCATCGAAGCCACCACCATCCCCGACGCGTGGTTCCAGTGCCTGTACACGCTGATCGAGGAATCCCGCAAGCCAGACGGCGCGGCCCGCCGCTACACCGTGGATACGGGCTCCAACCCCGGCGCGGACCGGATCGAGTTCGACATGGCCGTGGTCCACATCAATCAGCCCGGCGTTCGGCCGCTCTTGCCCCAGATTCCTGAGCACCTCAATCTCCCGCCCGTCGCGGACGAGAAGTACCTCGCGGAGTATATGCCGTATCTCCTCTCCTCCGTGAAAGCGCCCGGCGAGCACTACACGTACGGTGAACGGCTCCAGATCGCATGGCAGTACGTAATCGACTACTACAAGAAGCACGGCGGCCGGACCAACCGCATGTGCATGGAGGTCGGCAGGCCTGAGGACGTTTTCTTTTATGATCGGGAAGACGGCTCGTCACCCTGTCTGAGGATCGTCGATACCCGGATTATGGACAACAAGCTCCACTGGATTCTCTATTTCCGATCGTGGAACCTCTGGTCGGGCTTTCCTGTCAATCTGGCCGGACTACAGCAGGCGAAGGAGATCATGGCCATGGAGATCGGCGTGGAGGATGGGGAAATCGTCGCGATCTCCAAGGGGCTCAACATCCGGGACTATAATATCGAGGTCGCGCTCATGCGACTTCAGCGAGACCCGTCGATCCAGCTGGGCGCAAGAAGGGAATAATTCCTGAGCAACTGCCGCAACTTTAAGCTGTTTACCCAAGATTTGAGTCCTTATAAGTCGTATGAAATCGAAAAGGGCAACGACTTCGGAAATCCGACGGCTCAACCACTGGCAGTCCATACTCAATCTGATGTTTCTTCGAGCACATCGACATCGCTGCCCTGTGTGTCGTCACCTCGCTCTATGGACCCGAAAAGGCCTAAAGATGCGAAACCTTGCGCCTGTAGGTCTTTTCGGCGGCCCGAGATGAGGTCAATCTTGTCCTGTTTGGTCACGGCTTCGCTCTCCTGCGGTGGTTGCCTACGTAGGGCAACGCTGCTCAACCATAGGTCACGTCGAAAGTGGTGAGGACGGGCCTGGTGGTTGCCCGAAAGGGGAACTCCTCCAGATACAATTCAGTGGCTTCTTTCAGATTGGCGATTGCTTCTTCCTCGCTTCTTGTTGCGATTCCTGGGGGCATTACCCACAATCCCGTTTGACCCGAATGGGTCGCATACGTATTCTTGGTTTGAGGAGGAAGGCACCATGGAGACCAAGACAGCAGACTCACGGGGTCGCATCAGTCTGGGCAAGGAATTCGCCAACAAGACCTTTGTCTTCAAGCAAATCGGCGACAAGGAAATGAAGCTCGAACTCGCTGCGGTCATACCGGAAAGAGAACTGTGGCTCTACAAGAGCCCCGAAGCGCGAGAGGCCGTCCTTGGAGCTTTGGGGCGACTCAAGAAAGGGCGGTTCTCCACAACGCCTCCGGATATCGACGAAGAGGAGCCCTGGATGGAAGCACTTGAGGACTAACAATGCCCTTTTCCCTGAAGGGGGACATTGAAGCAGCCAAAACGTACGCGACATTGAAGGCGAAGGCCAAGAAATCGGTTCAGAACCGGCAGAAATCCAAGAAGACAAAGGCATCAAAAGAAGAAGGTTTATTCAAGCAGGTAAGGAAGTGTATCAAATTCCTTTTGACCAATCCAAGACATCCGGGCTTGGAAACGCATCCTTACAGCGCTATACCTAATCCGTATAATCCGAAAGAAAAGGTCTTTGAGGCATACGTCCAGCAGAACATACCGCCGGCATATCGGGTCTTTTGGTGCTACGGTCCGGAGGAGAGAGAAATCACGATCATTGCAATAACCGCGCATCCTTGAAGCTCGCACCGATTATCCCCCTACATCCTCCCGCCGAGGGAGGCTCGAAACCATCACCCCTGTAGGATCTCTTTGTCAACCAAACCCCAAAATGCCCCGTACCCATGCAGTTTTCGGCGGCGAATGCTGCAAGAAGCAATAGTCTGTACCTCGCGCACCTCCTCACGCCCGCCTCAAAAAACCGGGCGCCCCAGTCTCCGGCGATTCCGAGCGCCCGATATGAATCATGCTTTGCCAGCCAACGCCTCAGGTGTTCGAATCCTCAAGAAGTTGCCCAAACGTTGGCGTCTTACCAATCCGGAATCCTGGCATATTACGACTACCGGATCTCCACCGGACCCCCGGAGGCCACAACAACAAGATCAAAACACTCCAGCGACAGGCCTACGGTTTTCGAGATCCTGTATTCTTTACACTCAAGATCTATGCGTTACATCCGACCACGTACGCACTTGTTGGATGAGCCACAAAAAGTGCAAAGATGCACCTTGCATGTCACGCAGTGGTGACACGTTCACAGAAGAAACTAACGCGTTAAGCGTACTCCCCAACAGAGCTTGTTTTGGGGTTAAGTGACTTTGCCCGTGAGGGACAGAAAAATTCTACGGAAGAGTGGCTTGAGGGCGAGTAAAAAACGTGTGGATGGGTGAGAATTCAGTTACGCGGGGATGCTGCCCGCGGGATAGAAGACGATTCATTCAGGTAGGGACGGACCCGCGTGTCCGCTACAGCGATCTCGGTGGTGAATCTGCCTTCTCCGATCAACGACCCGCAGCAAGCCCGTACTTGTAATACGCCGCGCAGGTCCCTTCTGAAGATACCATGCATGGGCCCACCGGCTCTTCCGGTGTGCATTCCCGTCCGAACAGGCCGCACTTATCCGGCGTGCGGCTGCCGGTGAGAATGGCCGCGCAGAGGCATCGAGGATCATCCTTCGCAGGAGGGACCTCAACCTGCAGGCGCGTCGTCGCGTCAAAGCTCGCATATTCAGGACGGAACTTCAGCCCGCTGCCGGGAATCAACCCAAGCCCTCGCCATGACGCGTCGGCTTCCTCGAAGACTTCGTAAATGGTCGCCTGCGCGGTTGGATTGCCCGCGGGTCTCACAACGCGACGGTAATCGTTCACAATGTCGGGTGAGCCCGAGGCTGCCAGTGTGACCAGGTCACGCAGTGCAACAAGGATGTCCAGCGGCTCGAAGCCCGCAACCACACCGGGCTTTCCGTAATCAGTCACGAGATATCGATAGCAGTCCGAACCCAGGATCGCGGACACATGACCGGGCAGCAGGAACCCGTGGAGGTCGACCTTTGCGGCCAGCACCTCCAAGGGCCGGTGAATGGTCTTGAACGCGGGGAGCACGAAGAGGTTCGTGACTCCTCGGGTTTTTGCCACTTTCACCGTCGCGGCAACAGTGGGCACGGTCGTCTCGAATCCCACCCCGAGGAAAACCACCGGCCGCGGGGCACCCTTTGCCGCGATTTCGATGGCGTCCAGAGGCGAGTAAACCACCCGGACCGAGCCGCCTTCGGATCGGAATCCCGCGAGGGAGCCCGAAGACCCGGGTACTCGTACCAAGTCGCCGAAGGTGACCAAACACGCGTCGTACCGTCGGCCCGTCTCGAGTGCCTGGTCGATAAAGACCTTCTCCGTGACGCACACGGGACAGCCGGGCCCGGACACGAGCTGAAGATTATCGGGAAGGAGGCTCTTGATGCCGCTTTCTGCGATAGCCATCGTATGAGTGCCGCACACTTCCATGAGCCGCAGCGGCCGGCCGTAAGAAAGACACCGTTCGTGGATTTCGCGGGCCAACACCTGTGCGGTCCGGTTTTCGTCGGCCGGGTTCACGCTTCCTCCAGGTGGGCGGTGGCTTCGGCTAATTCACGGAAAAGATCGATTCTGATTTGGGCTTCCTCCCTGTCGAGCACCTCGATGCCGAAGCCTGCATGTATGATGATATAGTCGCCGACCCGGGCATGGGGGACCATGGCAAGGCTCACATCGGTGCTCACGCCGCCCGAGTCGACGCGACCGGTTCCTTCGCCCGTAATTTCAATAAGTTTCATGGGGACTGCGAGACACACTGTTTGGACCTTTCGATTGCGCAACTTATATCAGCAATCCACTATAGCACGAACCAAGCTGTAACCATATACCGGTAAGCCCCCGGCCCTGCGCAAGGAAGTCTGGGGTTCGACTCCGAAGACTGCACAAGAGATTAATGTGGAAAAACCGAGCGTGGTGATGTGGAACCCGGCGAGGGGCTCACAGTGAGATCTTGGCTCCAAGGCATGAGGCTTCGACCCGACGGGAGCTTCGCAGTGTCCGCGTTAGGCGTCTCGCTTTCTGCTTGTACGGCGGGCCAGCGCGGCCGCGGCCTGACCGAGCGCTATGCCGCCGTCGTTGGGAGGAACGGTGCCGTGAAGCAGCACCTCGAAACCGGCTTGATGGAGGAGGGAAGCGGTCTTTTCGGTCAGGAGCTTGTTTTGGAAGCAGCCGCCGGTCAACCCGATCACTCGCACATCGCGGGAGCGCGCCGCTTCTCCAGCGACTTCGGCGACCATTCTCGCAACGCTGTTATGAAAGCGCGCGGCAATTCGCGAAGGCCCCACGCCCGCGAGGAAATCCTCCGCCCCCGGTCGTACCAGCGAGGCGGGGTCAACCACAATCGGATCGGAACCGCTGAGCCGGAGCGGATATTCAC
>JAIWNO010000223.1 GCA_020216785.1 Desulfomonile sp. | reverse complement strand
CGGTTTCCGCCAGGTCCGCGATCCCCTCCAGCCACATGGCGGCTTCGCCCTCGAAGGTCACCCGACGCCTGAATCCAGCGGCCGCGGCCGCTGCATCAAAAAGCCTTCCCGCTGACGAAGTGAGCGGAGCATTGATACCCCTCCGGACTGCCTCGACCCACAATGAGGCTGCTCGCGCATCCGGTCCAAGCAGGTCGGAGAATTCACTCGGCAACTCCCCATCTTCAGTGAGCAGGCCCGCGAGGATCCGGATGGGCTCCCGAATTGCAGCCTCCCCGCCCGGCAGTGGAAAAAGCCCGATGTGACCGACCCGGCTGAAGGTCGCACGATCCGCAAACAGGAACTCCCCGCCCCAAATCGTCCTGTCCTCGCCGTACCCGGTGCCGTCAAACACGGCAAAGATTGCGGGCCCGTCCATCCCGTGCTCGAACAGGAGGCTCACCGCGTGCGCGTGATGGTGGAAGACCTGCTCCACTTCCAGACCCATGCCGCGTGCGAGCATATTGCTGAAATACTCCGGGTGAGGGTCTACCGCAACGAGCGTCGGCTCGGCCTCGAGGTATTCCTTGAGCACCGACACCGACTGAGCGAAGTATTCCTGAGCAACGGGCGTTGCCAGGTCGCCCACGTGCGGTCCGGGGACCGCGTGGTTCCCTTTGACGATCGCGGGGACGTTCTTGAGATCACCGCCGGCCGCGAGGATCACTCGAGCTTCGTCAGACCCGCCGCCAACGCTGAATCCTGCCGGCACGATCCCCCGTGAACGACGGAAAACTGTCGGGCGTCCGGCAATCACGCGAAAAATAGAATCATCGGCCCTGAGCACGATGTCCCGATTGTGAAAGAGGAACGCATCCGCAAGGTCGCCGAGCCGTTCCAGCGCCTCGGTGTTGTCGCGTGCGATGGGCTCCTCGGACCTGTTGCCCGATGTCATGACGAGCACGCGGAGCCGCTCCTGGGACGAAATCGAAGGGTGCCGAAAGAGCAGGTGGTGCATCGGCGAGTAGGGCAGCATAACGCCGAGAGTTTGCACGTACGGCGCCACGTTGGCCGCGACGCTGTTTCCACGGGCCCTGAGCAGCACTATTGGCGAGATCGGCGATGTCAGCAGGTCCTTTTCAGCGTCGTCCACCTCGCAGAAGCGCCGCATGGTTTCCATGTCGGGCATCATTACCGCGAACGGCTTTTCCTCACGGCCTTTGCGTTCGCGCAGGCGGCTGACGGCATCTTCGTTGAGCGCATCGCACGCAAGATGAAATCCGCCGATTCCCTTGATAGCAACAACGCTGCCCTCGGCAAGCAGGCGAATGGTCTCCAACAAGGGATCTCCATCAAGCGGCCGCCCCATTCCGTCGGTCAGCTTGAGACTTGGACCGCACCGAGGGCACGAGTTCGTCTGTGAGTGGAACCTCCGATCCCGCGGGTCTTCGTATTCGCGGCGGCACTCGTCGCACATGGTGAAATCGGCCATGCTCGTACGCTCGCGATCGTACGGAAATGAGCGCACCACGGTGAAACGCGGCCCGCACAGCGTGCAGGTAATGAAGGGATAGAGATAGCGATGGTTCTCCGGGTCGAACAGCTCCCGGACGCATTCCGGACAAACAGCTACATCCGGCGGGATCGGTGTGATCGTACGCTCGGAATCCAGACTTATCTCTATGCGGAAATCGGTCTCTCCGAGTGCCGGCACGTCGTGGACCGAGAAGGCGTCGATCCTGCCGGGAAAAGGTATTGCGCCGGGCAGTTCGTCCTCGAACTCCCTGCATTGCCTTTCGGTCCCTTCGATTTCGACGATAACGCCGCTCGTGGTGTTGACGACCCACCCTGCGAGTCCGAGGCGCACCGCGAGCCGGTACACCGACGGCCGGCACCCGATGCCCTGCAGAACTCCCGTAAGGTGCATCCTGCGGCGAACCGCCGGACCGGGAGTGTCGGCGACCGAGGGGGAGACGACTTTGATCATGGGTAGGTCTTGAGGCTTCATCGTAAAGCCGTAGCTTAGCCGTTCTGCGGCTCAAAGGGAAGAGAACAGAGGACAGCTGCGCCGGACGCGCTTTCCGAACCCTTGTCACCGGGAAGCGCCTTTGGTACAGTGTGCCCAGTAGACGGCACCCAGCGTGGCCAAACGGCCACTACCCCGTGTGACGCAGCTTTTAAGACGCTCAAATGTAGGTCTCACAAGCGTATGACTCTCGGGATATTGAAACTGGCGGACCACGGCATGATGCGGTCAATCGTGCGTATATCCATTATAGTTGCCGCCACATTGCCTCACTTTTCCTGCGTCATTCTCCAAAGTGCCCGTCCTACCGATCCCAAGACACCGGTCGTTGCGCCTGAAGATGGCTATGGATCTCTTGATCGCCTCCCGTTCAAAGAAGCCTGGTACGGCATGTACGTCAAGGACGAGAAGGTCGGATACAAGCACGTGGTGATAGAGCCCTCCGGTCTTAATTTCAAGATCTCGTCGGAATCGACCCTCCGCCTTACCACGATGAATAAGACGAACGAATCGCAAACCAGAGAAAAGGTTATCGTTCGGCCGGACCTGACGCTGCTGTCTTTCGAGACACTCGTCCGCACGCAAGGTCAGGACCTGCGCATGATCGGCCGCTCACTCGACGATCGATTTCTCGTTGAGTTAATGGTGGACGGAAAGCGGCTCCCGGCAGAGTTCCCTGTCCAAGGAGCGATCTATCACCTGAGCGCGATCCCCTTCATGCCTTGCCTGAAAGGACTCGCGGAAGGGCGAACCTATACGTTCGCCGTTCTCAGCCCCGAAAAGCAGGGGATGCAGAAGGTTGAGCAGAAGATCACCCGAGTCAAGGGCGAGCCTGGACCAGGCGGCGCGGTTTGGAGTGTCAAGAATTCCTACGGCCGCACAACAGCTGATTTGTGGATTGACCGGAAAGGGCTCACCGTTATGGAACGCGGCGCTGAGGGGACGCTGGTCACTATGCTCGAAGACGAGTCCACGGCCCGTGCTTTTCGCGAAAAGAAAGGTGCGGGAAAGGACTTGGCGTTCGATTTTGGCCTTATCAATGTCTCCAAGCCCATTCCTTATTCGGAGCGGACGAAATTCCTCAAACTGAGAATGAGCGGCATCGAGCTGTCGGCAGTTCCCGACGATCACCGCCAGAGAGTCTCGCGGACAGTAGCCGACCCGGATAGAGGCTTCGAAGTGGCCATCCGTACTGAGGACCCGGCGGCTATCGCCGGGCAACCCAAGCAACCCGCCGGTGAATCGGTTAAGAAGGAAACGGCCCCCACTGCAACTATTCAGTCCGACGAGCCCGAAATCGTTGCACAGGCGAACAAGATCGTCGCTGCCCGTGACCCGGACTTGGACAGGGTGAGAAAACTCGCTCAATGGACCGCAACCAACATGAGGCATTCGATGAATAAGGCAATTACTGCTCTATCAGCCTTGCGAGCCGGTGAGGGAGACTGCGGGGCACACGCGAGGCTCTACACTGCGCTTGCGAGGTCGCAAAAAATTCCGACACGATTGGTCACGGGCCTGGTCTTCACGCAAGATGTGGGTTTTTTGTACCACGTGTGGGCCGAGTCATATGTGTACGGCTGGATCGCGGTAGACCCGACTCTGAACCAGGTTCCGGCCGACGCGACCCACATCAAGATCATAGAGGGGGAGCCTCCGGATGCTGCTGCCACGCTGGTCAACATGATCGGAAAGGTCAAGATTGATGTGGAGGAATTCAAGTGAATCGCGAACGACCGATCCGCTCGTTCGGAAAATCTGCCGCGTTCGGACTTGCAGCGCTCGCTGTGGTGGTACTGGACCAGTTCACCAAGTACATGGCGGCAGCCTATATCCCGCTTCACGACAGTATTCCCATGGTTTCCGGTTACGTGAACCTCGTGCACGTACGCAATCCGGGTGCCGCGTTCGGAATACTGGCAGGATTCGGCGGAGCGATACGTTCGGCGTTCTTCGTTCTGGTATCCGCGGTCGCGCTGGCAGTGATTTTCTGGCTCGCGGTGACGTCGAAGGAAAACAACCCTTGGTTAATGAGCGGGTATGCGCTCTTTTTCGGCGGCGCTCTGGGGAACCTGATCGATAGGCTAAGGTTCGGGGAGGTGGTCGACTTTATCGACGTCCATGTGGGGCCGTATCACTGGCCTGCCTTCAATGTGGCCGATTCGGCGCTCTGTGTGGGGACAGCAGCCTTCTTTCTCTATTTTTTCTTCAAGAGGAAGGCTGCCTGACCGTCGGGCCCGTCAGTCGCCCCTTTATAGCAGTTGCCAAAAGTTCTGATCGAATCGCAGGTCTTTTGGTGGGTGTCGGGAGGTCCTGTGAACGAAGTTCCGACGGCCTTACGTCGCTCGAAGTGAACGGGTCCTCCCGACACCCTGGAGAAATCAATCGGAATTATTTTGGGCAACTGTTAGAGGACTTCCGGTCGCTTGAGTTGCTTCTTTTCCCGTTGATAAATCAGCCGGCCCTATCAAGTGTTCCTCCGGAGCACAAGAAATGCCGGTGAACAGATATGGGTTATGCTGTAGTGCCAACCCCCCTCACAAACAAACCGGTGCCCCACTCCGGTCCCGCGATCTCTCGCTCCACGTTGATTCCTTTTTCCCGGAACATGGTCTTCACGTCAGCCCATTGCTCAAGCGGGACCCCCGAAACCACGAAAAAGCGCCCGAACAGCCCTGCCAGCATGTCTCTGAATCGATTGAGAGTGCGGGTGTCGAGATTCGCGGCGACCACGTCCCATTGTCCGCACATATCCTCAACAGATGCGCATTCAAAGATCACCGTGCGTTCGAGCCCATTGAGCGCGGCGTTCTTTCGCGCTGCCTCAACCGCCACCGGGTCGTTGTCGATCCCCTTCACGTTGGACGCGCCTAATTTCGCCGCAGCAAGCGCCAGGATTCCGGAACCACACCCAACGTCGAGCACTGAGACCGGCTCTGAAGTTGCTCGGAGCTTATCCAGCGCGGCTTCCAGGAGAACCAGACAGTTCCGGGTGGTTTCGTGCGTGCCGGTACCGAAGGCCTCAGCAGGCTCTATCACAATAACTGCCCTGTCGGAGCGTTCCGGCTCGATCCACGGAGGCGTGACGGTGAGTCGGTTGCCGATGTTGAACGCCGTAAAGCCGTTCTTCCACAAAACCGCCCAGTTCTCGTGCTTCAAAGGGGCCGCAGCGACGGCAGGCACAGTGTCGAGACCAAAAAGCTCAGCTAATTCGATAAGATATCTCTTCAATCCTTCCCACGCGGCCGAAGCTTGCTCGTGAGTGAAGTAGGCTACAACTCTGACACTTCCGGGATCGACATCAAGAAAAGCTACACCGCGTGCCTCATGTTCGTGGCAAAAATTCGCTACCGGGTCGGCCAGTTCTTCCGGCAGCGTTATTTCGAGGGTCATCCAATCATAATTCATCGGAACGGCCCGGGATGAGAACGCGAGCGCACCGGGAGGTCGGCGCTATGGCGAAAAGCCGCCCGGTGCGACACAATGGCAGGGGGTGCCGGCCCTTATAGTAGTTGCCAAAAGTTCTGACCGAATTGCACGTTTTTTGGTGGGTGCCGGGAGGTCCCGTGAACGAAGATTCGACAGCCTTGCGTCGCTCGAAGTGAACAGGTCCTCCCGACACCCTGGAGAAATCAACCGGAAATTATTTTTGGCAACTGCTATATAGGTTCCGTGATCTATTCAGCGTTCTTCATGCACTGGTCCGCATCGGACGAGGCTTTGCGGAAAAGTTCTCTGAACTTGCGCTCCAGCTCGCGATTTTCATCGTACTGGTTGAATAGGTTGTCCATCGTTTGGATGGTCCCTGCATTCTTCGGCAGTCTGGCCTGACTTTCGATGAGCGCCGTAAGGCTCTTGGCAATCTGGCTATGGTAATTGGCCCGGGCCTCGTACGCGCGCGCCTGGCTGACCAACTCCTGGCAGACCCCCAGGTACACGGTCCTGCCGCCGATAGCCGGTCCTGCGGCGGAGATGAGGAGCAGGGAGAAGACGGTCAAGGCGATGAGTGGAGTTTTGAGGCTCATGGCGCATCCTCGCAAGTTTTTTCTTGTTATATAGTATAAATAGGTAATTTTTGCAAGAAAATTTTAAAGAAAGTATCATATCTTTTCAATATAACAATACAATATTACATGAATAGTGATGGATCGACAGCGCCATGCGTTGACTCTTTCGGCGGAGCTCGTTATATAAAAAGATTAAGCCCATTGCCGCCTTCGCCGCACAGCTCCGCCCCTACGGAAGGAAATGCCGTGAAAGACCCCTTTCGAACCATCCAATGGAAAGATAATTATATACGGCTTCTGGACCAGACTCTCTTGCCCGCGCAGGAGGTTTACCTCGAAATCAGGACTCTCGAGGATCTTTGTGACGCGATCCGAAGGTTGGCGGTCCGTGGCGCTCCGGCAATCGGAATCGCTGCCGCCATGGGAGTGGCCCTTGGCGTCCAGGACTTCCCCGGCGACGACCGGAAGGCTTTCGGAAAGCGATTCGACGCCGTGTGCGCCGCGATTGCCGCGACCCGGCCCACGGCAGTAAACCTGTTCTGGGCGCTCAAGAGGATGAAACGCGTGCTTGCCGGGTCCGCGAGCCTCGGTGTAGAGGAGGTCAAGTCTCGCCTTATCGAGGAAGCAATTCTCATGGAGCGCGAGGACCGACTCCTTTGCCACCGAATCGGCGAGGCAGGTCGAGACCTCATCGAGGAAGGGGATACTGTGCTCACCCACTGCAACGCGGGGGGACTGGCCACGGCAGGCTTCGGCACGGCCCTCGGAGTCATTCGTGCCGCGTTCGAGCAGGGCAAGAAGATCAAGGTCTATGCCGACGAGACCCGACCCCTGAACCAAGGGGCCCGGCTCACGTCCTGGGAGCTGATGAAACTCGGCGTGCCGGTGACAATCATCCCGGACAACACAGCGGGAGCGCTCATGCAGAGAGGTGAGATTCAACGGGTGATTGTCGGCGCTGACCGGATTGCGTCCAACGGAGATACGGCCAACAAGATCGGGACGCATACGGTCGCGGTGTTGGCGCGACATCACGGGGTCCCGTTCTACGTCGCCGCGCCGCTCTCAACTGTAGATATGGAGCTTTGCGACGGCTCCGAGATCCCCATTGAGGAGCGGGACCCCAGCGAAGTCACTCATATCGCCGGTGTTCCCATAGCTCCCGAGGGTGCGGCCGCGCGCAATATTGCATTCGACGTTACTCCGTACCACCTAATCAATGGGATCATCACCGAATGCGGCGTGGCAACGGCCCCATATCGAGAAGCTTTCCGGAAGTGCTTCCTCATGAAAGAGAAGGAAAAGATCTAATGAAAACTTTCCTGCGCGATCCCGCCACCGGTGCGACCCTTGAGTCGGTAGAAGTGGTGGATCGAGACACAGGCACAACTATAGGGACGCTGGACGGAGATCTTTGTCTGGAAGGCTTGAAGTGCGGCAACTTTACTCTCGACACCGATCTGTATGAGCTGACCATGGTCGCCGGATACCGCGTGCTCGGCAAAACGCGGCAGCGGGCGTGTTTCGACCTCTATTATCGCTCCAATCCGGATGCGGGCGCATTCTGCGTATTCGCGGGTCTGGCCGGCGTCATCGAATATGTGAACCGTCTCGGTTTTTTTCCAGAGGACATCGAATACTTGTCAACGCTGGGGATCTTTTCGCCTGAAGCGCTCGACAGGCTTGCCGAGGGAATCAGGTTTACAGGGGACATCTGGGCGGTCCCCGAAGGATCCGTGGTGTTTCCTAACGAGCCGCTTATACGGGTGACCGGCCCGATCGACGAGGCTCAAATCCTCGAGACAACGCTGCTGGCACTTGTGGGCCATCAGACCCTCATAGCGACCAAGGCCGCGCGGCTCTGTTGTGCCACCCGGGGCGCACCGGTGATCGACTTCGGGACTCGACGCGCCCACGGCGTAGCGGCTGCGCTCTATGGAGCGCGGGCCGCCTATATCGGCGGGTGCGTCGGCACCTCTAATGTGCGTGCGGGAAAGCTCTTCGGCATACCGGTTCGCGGAACGCACGCTCACAGTTGGGTAGAGAGTTTCGATGACGAAACCGAGGCGTTCCGGAGTTTCGCCGGTATATTTCCTGGAAATTGTGTATTGTTGGTGGACACCTACGACACCATAGAAGGTGTGCGTCAGGCCATCAAAGTCGCCCAGGAGATGAAAAAGACGGGAAAGCAGCTCTTCGGCATCCGCATTGACAGCGGTGACCTTGCATACGGATCGAAGATGGCCCGACACATGCTTAACGAAGCGGGCTTCACCGACGTGAAGATCCTGGCGAGCAGCGATCTCGACGAGTGGATTATCGAGAGCCTCCGGGAGCAGGGAGCGCCTATCGATATTTGGTGCGTCGGCACGCGGCTGATTACGTCGTACCAGACCCCGGCGCTTGGTGTGGTGTATAAGCTCATGGCCGTGGACAAGGGTGACGGAAACCTGCTGCCCAGGATCAAAATTTCGGACAATCCGGCCAAGGTTACCAATCCCGGAGTAAAAAAGATCATACGCTTCCGCAATGGCAACGGCCGCATGATCGGCGACCTGCTGGCCCAGGTGGACGAGCCGGTGCCGTCGGGCGAGCCGGTCCGGGCCCACCATCCCATGTACGACTACATGAAAAAGACCTACCGGCAGCCGTACGAAGCCGCTGAACTGATGGTCCCCATCTTTCTTAACGGCCGCCAAGTGTACGAACCGCCGTCCATTGACCGGATCAGGGAGAGGACCGCGGCTGAGATCGCGAGCCTCGAACCCGAGTACAAGCGTTTTTCCAATCCGCACATCTACAAAGTGTCATTGTCCGACACCCTCTACAAGACCAAGAAAACCCTCTTGGACTACCATCGCGACAAGAACCACCGCAACCGGAACGAGCGGAACCGGAAGCGGTGATAGTGCGTGGAGTCCGTTCCAAGGCTAGTAACCGAGGACGGGAAGCGAACGCGCCCAATCGATTCGCAAGCTCTTTGCGCTCCACTCGCCGGAAGATCCGAGAAATCGCATGGATAACAAGGCAATTTCAGTCGGATGCTTCGAAGATGCTCAGCGCTGTGGTTCGCGGTCAACGGCGACGTCGCTCCGCCCGTTATATAGGTTGTCGACTGCCTGCCGTCCTCTCACTAGTAGATCGTTTCATAAGTAGCTTGCCACCTTGCCAGAGACGATGTGAGAAATTGAACAACGTGATATGCTTTGTAGGAGCGGGTCTCAGACCCGCCCCTCCATTGATCGGATTGCTTGCTCGAAGCCGACTCAATCAGATTAACGCCGCGGACGGAACTCCACCCCATTTTGTCATGGATTTCTGAAACGGTCTGGTCGGCGCTACGCGCTCTTCTTGACCCCTGCCGGCCACACCAGCTCGATCGCGTGCACGGGACAGCCCTGTTCACACAAGCCGCAACCCACACAGGCCTTGGGGTCGTAGAGCGCGGCCACAGTTTCGTTGTTCAATTCGCCCATGCCGAGCGCGGAGAATGGACAGCAAGCCACGCACACTTCACAGCCCACACAGTCCTCGGTCCACACGTAAGGCTTGGGCCAGAGGCTCCTCTTGATGCGCTCCGGAGTGTTTCCCTTCGGATCGCGGATCGCGCCGTACGGACAAGCACGTGCGCAGACACCGCATTCAATGCATTTGCTCGCGTCGATCGTATGGGGTTGTTTCTTTTCGCCACTGGATGCTCGCATGGGGCAGGCGCGCGCGCAGGTGTCGCACCCTTTGCACTCTTCCTGGACGATACGGTACGCCATGTACGGATCTCCTTCGGTTCTATTACGATGGTACTGATAGCCGGATAGGGCGGGGAGGACTTGCAGTCCTCTTAGATTTTTCACCATACCGGCTGGAGCAGGGTCTGTCAAGCCGCGTCGGGGCCAAGCGCACGGTTCCGTCAAAGTCTTTTCGCTTGCAGAGCGTTCGGGCGCAGAGTAGTACGAAAGGGCGGGGGGATTTTGTGGGGATGACAGGCGGT
>JAIWNO010000222.1 GCA_020216785.1 Desulfomonile sp. | reverse complement strand
CGGCCGGTCCATTTAGTTCGGCATGTTATACGTACCGGCATAAAACACCTCTCAAAGTCCATCCACCGGACTCCTTACGCCGGATAGCCCGCGGTTGAGGACATGGGTATAGATCATGGTCGTCCAATCCGTCTTTCCAAAACATCCACTCGTCCGTCGAGCAACGTACTACAAGCATGGAGGCATTTGTCAAACTTTTTTCGACAGCGCACCATTTTGGCACACTCGTAAGGGACCTCTTCAGCCGGGACTTTGATCTGGTGTTCATCGATACAACCAGCCTCTTGGCTCTCCCCAGGAACCTGTAGAGGCTAACGAAATGCTCCGACTCGTGAAGCCCAATGCTGAGAATAACCTGGCTGATCGTGTGAACGCCCACCG
This sequence comes from Desulfomonile sp., assembly GCA_020216785.1. Lineage (GTDB taxonomy): Bacteria > Desulfobacterota > Desulfomonilia > Desulfomonilales > Desulfomonilaceae > JAIWNO01. The sequence goes on along the minus strand of JAIWNO010000222.1, from coordinate 15,840 downwards.
TCACTACCCATCCTGTGATCAAGACGGCAAAGTGCCTCAGACCGGGAGCTGTGAAGCACTCGACAAAACACAACTTGTCAATCTCAAATGGCTGTGGCAGTTTCCGCTTGCGCATCGGCGTTCCTCCCCAGTTTGTTGCCAAACCGTCTATCGCAGGAACGCCGATGACTTTCAACAGTTTATCCTTAGATATCAAGCGAATGACAACAAAAGGGCAAAAGTGTATTTCTTCACAAAACTATCCGTAAGCCGTGAATTTTATCGCAATATCAAAATCAGCCGGCTTCGTTCTTCATTGCTGTGGTTTTCCTTATGGAAACCGACGTGGAAGGACGCGGCTCGCGGATGTGCCAAGAATCCCTCAGGGTATTGAGAAGACGGAACATTCAGTACTCCGTTTTGCAATTGCGACAACGCGCTCTCGAGAGGACAATGAGAAGGGATTCGAGGAGAATCCAGTGGGTGGAACAGCCCTTGCCAATCCCATCGATTATGTGGACGAAGGGTCAGGTTTTTACAATGGGTTGCTAGGAGTGGACGCCCACCGGCCTCTTTCTCAAGACAGAAACAAGTGGAATCGCAAGCTTTGCAACTATCGTGTCCCGCGCCCGTTGCAGGCTCGGTCTGTCACCGGCGGCTTTCCGTCTGCCGTGCGAGCTGTAGATAACCGCTGCTATCTCCTTGTGCCGCCGCACGTAGTTGAACAAACAGTCGTCCACGTTTCCCGTATGCATGGCAACTGCGCATGAGACACCATGCTCTTGGGCCCGGCGAGACAAGGCGGTCGCACGTTCGAGCTCGGGTGGTCCACCGGCAGTATCTTCCCCGCCCGGCACTTTTCCGGACCCCGGCGCGAAAGCAAGTATTTCCATCTCGGCGCGAATCCGCTTGCACAAATGAAGCGCATGCGTGAACCCGTCGCTGTCGGCCGGCTGTCCGTCTATTATGAGCAATACAGCTTTTGGCCGAGTCTCCGTCGGTAGCAATGCATGGGCAGTCTCAAATTCTCCGGCTTCACCGAACGTTGCAGCGACCATATGGTCTTCCAGTCGCTGAATGAGAGGCCTTCCGCGCGAGACGACAGGCGTTGCCGACGCCGCGTCGCTGGCCGCGTCGGTCTCATCTTGGAGAGAGTCCTGCTCGAGGAACTCGACGGCCGCCCCCGGCTCTCCCGCTTCAGCAAAAGTCATGGCATTCAGCATTGCAGTGAGCTTCCGTTTCACTTCTTTCATTGCGACCTCCACTCTTCAAGGACTCAATAACAAGTTTCGTACCAAATGCGATTCCGATCAACCTGCTGAAGATATTGAACTAATTCCCGCACGATATTCGGCTTGCGGAGAGCGACGTGTCGGTCTGCAACGGCCCCCCACCCCCAAAGGCGAACTTCGTGAAAAATCGGGTAGATGTAATGCCGTTTCAAGCGGATACCGCTTGTTGCATTTCGCAACGCGAATTCAAGTCCTCGCTTGCGACACACTCCGGTGGTTCACCAGCCGTACGCGCGAGAGGCACGCTGAGACGACAGAATCCTCTGCGCCTTCCGGGGCTACGCGGCGAGCGATTACCAGGGGTCGGGAGGATCTTTTTTTGGACGAGATGCCACAGTTTTTGGTTGCGTACGTTGCAAAGTGAAACAGCACCGGGGCCATACGTACCACGCAGTGCCTTGACCAAAGACAGTCAGAGAACCAAAATGGAAATAGTGTTGCATGTTGAAACGGGAGTCGCCGATGATCACAAGGGTAACACGATACGGAACTCGGTGCTTCAAAGAAAAGTCCATTATATCGATATGTTGACTTTTTTCATCTTTGCCCCGAGTTAGCGCCGTCATGGAACGGAAGTTGCTTCGTATTATTCAGGCGGAGAGTCGGCCCCCTACGATCCGACCTCATGTCGTATCACGACACACTTTCGAAAGCGCTTTCGCCCATGCTGGGGCCAACGCCAAATGAGGGGCTTGCAGGGATGTGAGGAGCTTTGATGTTTTCAGCCCTCTTTAGCATAAGCTTGAGACGAAAGGTCATCATCGGCGCAAGCGTCGTGTACCTGTTCATGGCGGCCACGATATTGGGCAGCTACTATTTCGCCAAGTCTTTGGAGCAAAAGATCGGCTATCTGGAAGATGTCAGCAAACTTGAGGAGTCTGTGCTCGAAATCCGCCGCTTTGAAAAAAACTTCTTCCTCTATCGAGACAAAGATTCATTAACCACGGCTCTGTATCATTTAAGGCGGGTCGAGGCGCTTCTCGCAAAAAATGCCTCAAAATTAGAGGATTTGTCCTCGCCTCAGCAGGTCGCTTCATTCAGGAGTTCAGTCGGAGCTTACGAACAGAAGCTGGCGGAGTGCTGCAACGCAAACGTGGGAAGAGAGGGCGCCACGGAGACTGAGATAAGACCAGAATGCGAGGCTTCTATCCGGAAAATCGGCACGTCATTGGCGGAGTTTGCCGAAGGTGTGGCGAAGAGAAAGCGAGATTCGATCAAAGAAACGATGAGCGCAACAGCCAACTTGCCGTTAGTCGGCCTTGTCGTCGCCGGGTGTGGGTTGCTCGCGATCGGGATTTTTCTGTTCAGTAAGGTCACGCGATCCTTGCGTCTCTTGGAAATCGGCACGGGGAAGATTGCAAAGGGCTCGTTTGAGCCCATCGACACTTTGCCGGTCGAACGGGATATCCGCAATATCCTGACTTCGTTCAACAGTATGGCCGTCCAGCTGAAAGATAGGGAAGAGCAACTGGTTCAGTCGAAAAAGCTCGCAGCATTGGGAACAATGCTGGCTGGGGTCGCCCACGAAGTCAACAACCCGCTCTCGAACATCTCTTCGTCGTGCGAAATTATGCTGGAAGAACTCGACCAGGCGGATAAGGAATTCCAGCGCGCACTCTTGAAAAAGGTCCTCGATCAGGTGGAGCGTGCCCGTTCACTCATTTTGAATTTACTGGAGTTCTCGCGGACAAAGGAGCTTCGTCTCGAGAAAGTGAATCTCAAGAATCTTGTCGAAAAGACCCTTGGCTCCCTGTCAGGCCAGAAGCCGGAGCGCGTCCGATTAAAGGTCGAATTGGACAACAAGTTGAACGTTCTTGCCCAACCGGACAAGCTCCAGCAAGCGTTCACGAATCTCATTTCAAACGCATTCCAGGCAATTGATGGAGAAGGCGAAGTCGGTGTGCGAGCGTTTTCCAAAGCCAACGGGACAGTCGAGATCAGAATATCGGACTCAGGAAGGGGTATTCAACAACAGGATCTCTCGAAGATATTCGATCCTTTTTTCACGACGAAGGACGTGGGAAAAGGCACCGGTTTAGGTCTCTTTATCACACATGATATTATCCTGAGACACAAAGGCACTATACACGTCAAGAGCGAACCGGGCAAAGGCACGACATTTACCATCACACTTCCCGACGCGGAGCCTTCAACATGAGCAATCCTCCGAGAATCCTCATCATCGACGACGAAGAAATGGCCCTGAGCAACCTCGAGCACGTCCTCAAAAAGCAGGGCTACGACATAGTGACGGCCGACAGCGGCCCCAAGGGTTTGAATCTCGTGAGGTCCAATACTTTTGACGTTGTTTTGACGGATTTGAAGATGGAAAGAGTTGACGGGATGCAGATTCTTGAAGAGTGCCGTCAGCGACATCCCCAGACGGAAGTCATCATGATAACGGGCTATGCAACGGTCGATTCGGCGATCGAGGCAATGAAGAAGGGCGCCTATCACTACGTGTCCAAGCCGTATCGGATCGATGCAGTGCGCAAGACCGTGGCGGAAGCACTGGAAAAGATCCGATTACGGGAGGAAAACCTCCAATTGAAGCAGGAGTTGAAACGCCTTCAAGACGGCGGGTATGTCAAGTTCGTCACGAGAGATCCCGCCATGCTGAGAATTCTCCAGACCGCACGGCAAATTGCGCCGACCGATTGCAGCGTTCTCATTACCGGCGAATCGGGCACGGGGAAGGAGTTGCTCGCTCGCTTGGTTCATGAGCAGAGCCGTAGAAGTGACGGGCCGATGATGGCCGTCAACTGCGGCACTTTTAACGAAGAACTGCTGACAAACGAGCTGTTCGGCCACGAGAAAGGTGCATATACGGGTGCGTATGTCAGCAAACCCGGGATCATCGAGTTGGCGAACGGAGGGACCCTTTTCCTCGACGAGATCACGGAAATGTCGATCAACATGCAGGCCAAGCTGCTCCGTGTGATTCAGGAACGACAGATCATGAGGGTCGGCGGGACCGCGACTATCAATGTTGATGTGCGCTTCATCGCCGCGACCAACCGGAATATTCAGGAAGCGGTCCAGTCCGGTGAGTTCCGCAAAGACCTGTATTACAGGCTCAATGTAGTGTCTTTTGATCTGCCGCCGCTTGCCGCGCGGAAAGGCGACATACCGCTCTTGGCGCAATTCTTTCTCGACAAACACTCACGACTCATGAAGCGGGACTCTCCTGTCCTTTCGAAAGGGGTTCTCGACATCCTCAAGGACTATGACTTCCCCGGGAACGTCAGGGAGTTGGAAAACATCATCGAGCGGGGAATCGCTTTGGCAACGGACGGAGTGGTAGAGGAAAAACATCTTCCCGACGACATTCGCGATCTCAAAATCACGACCTACCGCCGAAAAGACGGAAGCTTACCCACTTTGGAGGAGCAGGAAATCCGCTACATCAAGCAAGTTCTGGCAGAGACGGGCGGGAACAAGACCTTGGCAGCGGAAACCCTCGGCATCGACCGTGTATCGCTTTGGCGTAAGATTAAGCGATATGCGCTGGAATAGAATTGAGGGTTCAATCTGGGCCCTAATTCATCGCGACTGGCTGCATGGAAGCCCGATTAGATAGCGGTTCTCGAAAGTTCTCGCGAAATGGAATCGCACTGCCGGCTTGGCCGGCAGTGGCACCCCCCAACCAACCAGTGATTACTTTCGCAAACCTTAGCCAACGTACCCCGAAAGTTGGCAGCTGCCGCCCACCGTCCCGGCGTTGTGTGATCCAATAAATCAAGGATCTCGGCCTGAGAGGGCTTGCCCGGGACTCGATCCGGGAATGTGCCGGCTGGAATCAAATGCGAGCGACAAGGACGGGGCAGGGCGCACGGCCGACGACACGCTCGGTCACGCTTCCCATGAGAAGTCGCTTCAGTCCCGTGCGACCGTGAGACCCCATGATTATCAGGCCTGAATTGTGTTTCTGTGCGGTTTCGACGATTGATTGAGCCGGGTTCCCCTCTACGAGGATATACTCTGCGACAAAGCCGCTTTCCTTGGGCATTGATTTAACTCTCTCCAGGTATTGCCGTGTCGTTCCCACCATTTCCCCCGCCGCTTCGGGGGCTATTCCATAGAGATGCGAGGGAACATCCGCTACACTGATCATCTCGAGACGGCTCCCGTAGCATCGCTGAAAATCAAATCCCAAACGGACAGCCCGGTCTCCGGCTTCGGAGCCGTCCACCGCTACGAGAAGGTTCCCGATGCGCAGTTCGGTCTCTACCGGGACGACCAATACATCAGTATGGCTGTAACCGATGACTCTTTGGGTGATGCTCCCCATAAGGAATTCTTCAGCGGGATTATGACCTCGGACACCCATTACTATGAGTTCACAACCATGCGCTTCAGCAGCCTCCACGATTTTTTCGTGCGGCTCACCTTCATCCAGGATCGTATAGATTGCGGCTCCCGCTGCTTCGGCTGCCTCATTCGCGAGTTCGAGGGCACGCCGGTAGGGATCGCTCAGCAGGTCGGAAACATGCTGCTTTACTCCTACCAGCCGAAGCTCTCCTTGATAGGGAGGGACCACGGAAATGGCTCGGATGACGCTCCGTTCGGCCCGTGCCAGAGGCAGGACTTGTTTGAGGGCATGTATGCTGGATTCCGACCCATCGACGGGGACCAGGATACTTCTAAGCATGTTCGTATGTTTCCACGGCAGTAACAAGTGGTTCCGATCGTTTCGCTTTTATCATGCTGCGCAGTATGATAAAAGCACCTACTCCCAGTGCCACACACATCGTCACAAAGCTCGCGGTATCCAGCCATGAGAGCGCCGACTCTCCGAACGACAATACACCCAGTTGGGTCAGATAGTTCGGGACCGCCAAAGCCCTGCTCAATGCCACAATGAGCATAATCGTGCCCATGACTACTTTAATCATGTGCTCTTTGACATACGTGGTTCCAATAGCGCCCAGTTGGACCCCGAGGAGAGAACCCGCGAGGATGATCAGCGTAAGTCTGATGTCCACCATTCCGTGAACAGCCCACTTCACTGTCCCGCCAAAGCCCATGAGGAAAGCGATCACCAACTCGGTCGCGGACGCGATCAAGCTCGACGCTCCGATCACGTAAATCATGCCGGGAACTCCGGCAAATCCGCCTACGGCGATCGTTGCAGCGAGAAGACCGGTGATGAACCCGACCGGGATCGTGAACCACAGCGAGATCCGCACATTCGAAGTCTTGAAATGAATCATCGGCGGGAGGTTAATACTCTGCAGCCATGCCGCCAGCCTGGGCTTCTGCTCATCCCCGCCGGATTTGGAAATCTTCCACGCGTCGTAGAAAACATAACCTCCAACAATTACGAGCACTGCCACAAAGGACAGGCTGACGTACAGATTGGACCCGGCCTGGCCCCATTTGCTTAAGATATGTTCCTGGATCTTGATGCCTACCTGCACGCCGACTGTCGCTGAAGCGGCCATGAAAAGACCGAGTTTCAAGTCCACCTGTCCGTACTTGTAACGTTTATACGCTCCCACCATTGCCTTGGGGAACTTGTGGCACATATTGCTGGCCACTGCGACCGCAGCGGGGACACCGAGGCTCATCATACCCGGTGTCAGGACGAAGGCGCCTCCGGATCCGATAAATCCGCTTACCAGCCCTCCAATGAATCCCACGATAAACAGGAAGGCTACGTTGATAAAAGTGAGATCTATGAACTTGACGGCTTCAACAGCCTGGTCGTGCATATTTCACTCCTTTCACGGAATAGCGGACAATAGCATCTACGCATTCATTCGCAAACGAGGTCGCTGCCTCTGGACGGGACGTGGAGCCGGAGCGGTGGTTCGCTGCACAGCGTGTTTGGTTGCCGCTTCGATTCCGAGCACAGACCAGAGCTTGCCGGCGAATGCTCCATGCGCGAAGGAAAAGACAAACACTGTGACTATGGGAAGCGCAGCGTAATAACCTCCGCGTGCAAAGAGTTCCGCTAAGGCGCTTGCGTGGGAGAATGCCGTCGCGTACAAGGCGGCCGTGATACCTCCGAAAACCAATGTCTGGAGGATGAGTTTCTTCCGTTTCTCTTCACCCCTGGCCGACATATTTCACTCCTTCGAATTCATCTGGTGATCCGACGGCAAAACGCGTTGGAGCATAGCCAATCTGCAACGTGTTGAGGCCGGAAAAGTAGGCCCGCACCTGAGACCTCAAACGCGGTACGGGTGCTCGCGAGCGCGAATTCGAGTGTGTATAACTCGTCTAGCCACTCTGTTTATCTGTCGTTTCCCGGATTCCTGGAGAATCCGGCGTGCGGTCCGCCATTCGCCCTCTTCGGCAAAAGCCGCCGCGGCCGCCATTACTTCCAGTTTCCGCAACCAGTTGAACATCGTTCCGCTCCTTGAAATCCCAACCAGTGACGATCCTGAGTGAAAGCAGATCAATTTCCGTGCCACTCGCGGAACATTACGTAGCAAATCTTAATTACAGAGGATTTTGGAGTGACATGCCAAGCGGCCGGCTCGGTGGAGTATTGCACTCTGTAACGCTGGCCGACCTTAACGGAGGTAGCAATGTAATTTCAATCGCATACCGATCATTGCGATGCAGACTTATGCCGTTACGAAATGCAACACTTTCACATCTATTGACATGTTGTCCAGTTACGGAATAACGGTAACGCATCTCGGGCAGGAGTGGCGGGATAGAAGCGTCCTTGCTCGTCTGGAAGGTCTCTCCTATAATACCTCTAATACCTCCACCCTCGACATCACGCGTGAGGAGCCGGTCAATGGCTATTTTCCGCAAGAACCATGGAGAGAAGCCCTCGATTCCGCAAGAGTTGCTCGATCTCCGGGCAGCTGTCGAAAAAGCTGGATTGCCTGAACAGGTTGCCCCTGCTGCGCTCAAGGAATTGAATCGGTTGGAAAAAACCGATCCGTCGCTCGCGGAATATACAATCGGGATGACATATCTGGATTACCTTCTTTCTCTTCCTTGGAATCGCTACACGGACGACAATCTGGATCTCAAGCGGGCCGAGCAGATCTTGGAGCGCGAACATTACGGCCTCCAGCAGACCAAAGAACGGGTGCTGGAATTCCTCGCGGTGCGCACGCTCCGAAACAGCCGCAAATTTCATGTCCTTGTAGTCGACGACGAAGACACGGCGCGAACAAACATGGAGCATGTCATCCGAAAGGAGGGGCATGAGGTTTGTACAGCTGCAAACGGTCTTGAAGCGCTCAACTGTTTGCAGAATGAGACGTTCGATCTCATCATCACGGACCTCAAAATGGACAAGATGGACGGGATCGAGCTTCTTGAAGTAGCACGACAATCTTCAACCCGACCGGAGATCATGCTCGTCACCGGCTATGCCTCGGTGGATTCAGCTGTTGACGCGTTTACCAAAGGAGCAGCTTATTACCTCACCAAGCCATACAAACTTGATGAGCTTCGGTCCGCAGTGAATCGAATCCTGGAGAAGAAGCGCCACGCCCAATTTACGCGCGGGCCTATTCTGTGCTTCGCTGGGCCCCCCGGAACCGGAAAGACCTCAATCGGGCAAGCCATTGCCGAGGCAATGGAGCGAAAATTTGCTCGGATATCTTTGGCAGGGTTGCGCGATGAAGCAGAATTGAGAGGGCACCGCAGAACATATGTAGGAGCAATGCCGGGACGAATCATAAGCGAACTGAAGAATCTCGGTCTCAAGAACCCCGTGTTGATGCTGGACGAGATCGACAAGATCGGACAGGACTTCAAGGGTGACCCCGCGTCGGTTCTTCTGGAAATTCTTGACCCTGAACAGAATCGGAATTTCAGGGACCATTATCTCGATGTGCCGTTTGATCTCTCGGCGGTCATGTTTATCGCCACCGCGAACGTGGTGGAGAACCTTCCGCCGGCCCTATTGGACCGCCTGGAGGTCATTCCGTTTTCAGGTTATACGGAGTCGGAAAAAGCGATGATAGCTCAGCGCTATCTCATTCCCCGACAGCTTAGGGACTGCGGTTTGAGCGACCATCGCGTGAGCTTTACTGACGAAGCGGTCACTGCCATCATTCGCGATTATACCCGTGAAGCAGGATTGCGGAATCTCGAGCGGGAAATAGCCAATGTCTGCCGCCGCCTTGCTTTTCTGTCTCTGCAGCAAGGATGGCAGGCAAGAGCGGTTACCGTCGATGGATCGATGGTGACGCACGTTCTTGGGCCTAGGAAGTTTCGGCATGAGTTCGCCGAGGCCACCAATCGCGTCGGGATGACCACGGGACTTGTCTGGACCGAGTTCGGCGGAGAGATCGTCTTTGTGGAAGCCGCTCGAATGAAAGGCAACCAGCAGCTCATTTTGACCGGGTCTCTGGGGGACGTGCTCCGTGAATCCGCCCAGACCGCGTTGAGTTTTATTAGAAGCCATGCAAGCCTACTCTGCATTGAAGAGGACTTCTTTAGAGACTCGGATATTCATGTCCACATTCCCGCGGGGGCCATACCCAAAGATGGGCCGTCGGCCGGCATAACCATCTGTATGGCTTTGATTTCCCTGCTGACGTCCAGGCCCGCGCGGCGGGACGTCGCTCTGAGCGGTGAGATTACCTTGAGTGGGCGAATACTCCCCGTGAGTGGGATTCGCGAAAAGATGCTCGCCGCCCAACGGGCCGGGGTCAAGGTCGTTGCCTTCCCCGAGAAGAATCGTATTGATATTGAAAGGTTACCCGATAAGGCGAGAGAAGGCGTGGAAGTGGTCATGGCGCAAGAGATTACCGAATTAATAGATCTGGTTCTGCTTCCGCCCGCAACCTATCCGTCTTCATAGAAGTCTGTTCAGTGGACGTCCGGGTGCCCTGAAGCGCAGTTAGGCTTGCCGTCCGAAGGGAAGAAGGCATCCGGCCGACTCGCTGCTTCGACTGTGCCTTGGCATCAGACCTGACCTCTGAAGGGAAGGGACCGCAGGCGCTTGCTCTTTTGACCGCACATCGATATCGCGCCGCAATCCTTCAATATTGCTAATAATTGCATGGTGCAGATCTTGCATGTATAATTTAATATGAATTCGCGTGTTATTTGTTACCCTCCAGACCGTGGACCAAAAGGGGCCCCACACCGAACGGCAGAAGGGGGTGCCTGAAATGGATGAAATCAACCTGCTCCAGGCGATCCTCAACAGCATCTCCGAAGGAGTTATGACACTCGACAAGGACTGGAAAATCGCCTCCTGGAATCGCGCGGCCGAACAGATCACCGGTTTTCACCGAGAGGAGGTGCTGGGCAAGGAATGCACCAAAGTTTTCCGTGCCGCGCTCTGTCGCGAGCACTGCCCCGTCGATCGGGCGCTGTCTTGCGGGCATCCATACTACGATGTCCAGGTTGCAATTCGTAACAAAAGGAACGAAGTCGTGCACCTCGTGGTAAATGCCTCGCCTCTTTATGATGAGCATGGACATATTGTCGGCGGATTGGAGACCTTTCGGGACGTATCTCAAAACCGATGGATGCAGGAAGAGCTGGAACGCCAGTACGGATATACGAATATCGTTGGTCGTAGCGATGCTATGAAACGCGTCTATGAGACCATGGGATCGCTTCTGGGCACCGACACCACGGTCCTCATCCAAGGAGAATCGGGAACGGGCAAGGAGCTTATTGCACGGGCGCTTCATTTCTACGGCCCTCGCAAAGACAAGCCATTTGTGGCTGTTAACTGTTCCGCGCTGCCTGAAGGAGTTCTGGAGAGCGAGCTGTTTGGCCACGTCAAGGGCGCATTCACGGGTGCGATACGCGATCACATCGGCAAGTTCGAGCTGGCCAACGGCGGGACGCTCTTTCTCGATGAGATCGCGGAGATCAGCCCGGCGATCCAAGTGAAGCTGCTGCGGGTTCTCGAAGAACGGGAGCTTCAGAGGGTCGGAGACAACCGCAGCATCAAGGTGAACATCCGACTTATAACAGCCACCAACAAAGACCTGTACCGGAAGGTGCTCGACAATTCGTTCCGGGATGATCTCTATTACCGCCTGAGCGTGTTCCCGTTGCATCTCCCGCCCCTGCGCGAGCGCACATCAGACATCCGTTTACTCGTGGCCCACTTTATTAAGAAATTCAACAAGCAGATGGGTAGAAGCATTCAGGGCATTGCAGATGAGTTCCTGGAAATCCTGGAGTCCTATTCCTGGCCTGGTAACGTAAGAGAGCTGTCCAATGCCATCGAGCACGCGTTCGTACACTGCAACGGAATGCTCCTCCACTCCTCTGATTTGCCCCACCACATTGTGAATGCTGCACCGGCGGTTGTAGCAAAGCCCTCACGCAAGCCGCAAGAAAAGCTCGATCTCGTTGAACGTGAGCTGATTGTTCGAGAACTTGAGGCCGCTCATTGGAGAAAGAGCGTCGCGGCTCGCCGGCTGGGCATGAGCCGCGCCACGCTTTGGCGCAAGATGGAGAAGTTCGGCATCGGCCGTTAGCGTTGCCTTTGCAACAATGTTTCATGGACGAAACGTCGAAAACATAGTGTTTCATTAACATCTTACCATCCTCATCCAGAAATCCGTCGCGCAATTGAAACGTATTTTCGCTTAGCACACAGGTGTTTCGCTCGCACTCCGCGACAACTCATATCAGCTTCCTTCCGGAGAAGTGGGAGTAGTGAAAATATGGTTTCTTTCGGGGAGGCATTTTGGTTTCGGTGGAAGGGGCCCGCGCGGAACAGCGAAGCCCTGAAAACCGGGCAGACACATGGGGCTGCCCCTACACATCTCTTTCCGGCTCCCCTATTCGCGACCCGAACCTTCGCGCACATAGGTGAGCGAGTCTCATCAAAGCTCTCTTGGCATGACACTTGCTCTATTCATAGGGCGAGAGGTGATCGGCAATCGATCGGATGAAAGCAACAACCGGGGCCAACCACAAAACAGGAGGGGCCGGTCATGCCAAAAAAGATCCTGATCATCGATGACGAGCCGGATGTGGTCACGTTTCTCGGGACGCTCTTGCGGAAGAACGGATACCAAGTCTGTGAGGCGTGCGATGGGGTCGAGGGAATGAAGAAGGTTCTTGAAGAAAAGCCCGATTTAGTCTGCCTCGATCTGCTCATGCCCGAGAAAACGGGTCTCAAGATGTACCGGGAAATGAGAAAGGACGAGCACCTCCAAGATGTGCCGGTGATCATGGTTACGGGTATCGAAGCCGTGGATCCGTGGGACTTTAAAGGATTCAAGCAGTTCATTCACGAGCGATCTATTCCAGCGCCTCAAGGATACATCGAAAAGCCGATCGACAAAGACCAGTTTCTCAAGGCCGTCAGAGAAGTGCTCGGCGAGTAGTCCACGGACCTTCGCCTTCATAGGGGCCTCTGTAGTCGCGGAAAGTGAGGCACCCGTGCGTAAGCTCGCAGAAAGACTTGGGGTGCTCTCCCGCAGTCTCGGTGTTCGTATCGCTTTCAGCGTTGGTCTGATTCTGTGGATTTCGTATGTAATTTTTATTTACCTCATGGTGGATCTCCACCAATCATTCTACTTCGATCAGATCATCCGGGAAGCAGAAAGATTCAGCGCGGCGGTTATCAATGCCGCCAACCACAGTATGCTTCAAGATGACAGGGCTGCAACTCGAAGTATTATCCGTGATATCGGAACGCATCCCGAGATATCGAACATTCGGGTCTACGATCATGAGGGCGCTATCAAGTTTTCCAATGAGCCGGCAGAAGTAGGAACCAAGGTGGACAAGAAGGCCGAAGCCTGTTTTGCCTGCCATACGGAGGACAAGGCGTTCTGGAAAGTGCACACGGAAGAGCGGACACGCATCCATTATCACGGGGATCACCGGGTGCTGGGAATGATTACTCCCATTTACAACAAGGAAACCTGTTACACAGCGAGTTGCCACTTCCACACCGCAGACCAGAAAGTCCTTGGAGTCCTGGACATGGGTATGTCGCTCAAGAGCTTCGATGCGCACGTTCGTTCCCTTGTCCTTGAGATCGTGCTGTTCGGCACGGTGACGTTTATTGCTGTTCTGGCAACCATTGGAGTGTACATTGTCATTCGGGTTCACAGACCGGTCAGCCGCCTTCGGGATGCAACCAAGAAGATCGCTGCAGGGGACCTCACTCAAAAGGTGACGGTTGACGCAACCGGCCAACTTGGTGAACTCGCGCAGGCCTTCAACATAATGCGCGATCAAATCCGGAGACGCACGCAGGAACTGATTCGCAGCCGATGGGAATATAAGAACCTCTTTGAGCAAGTGCCTTGTTTCATCTGTGTTATCGATAGGAATTTTGAAATCGTACAGCAAAACTCGTACATGCGCGACCTCTTCAAAGGCACCGTCGGAATGAAATGCTATGAGGTATTCAAGAAACGCACGGCCAAATGCGAAGACTGTCACGTTGACGTTACTTTCGAGCAAGGGCGATTCAGCGGTAGGGAACATTGCGGCCTGACGGTTGCCGGCGAGGAAGCCAACTATTCGAGCTATACCATGCCCGTGGTGAACGAGAAAGGCCAGGTTCTCTATGCAATGATCATAGCGGTCGATATCGGCGACAGGGTAAGGCTCGAGAGAGCATTAGCGGCATCAAAAGACTTCCAAAGCAACTTGATCGAAAACTCGATCCACGGAATCGTGGCGACCGACGAACATGGTCGAGTCAACACATATAACCTCGCCGCCGAGAAGATCTTTGGTTACCCCGCCCGGGATGTGATCGGCGATTCCGACTTGCACAAGTATTTCCCCAAGCCCTTTGTAGAAACGGTCCTGGCGTCGTACCTGGGCAGAGCGATCAATGAGCCGCGCATGGTAGCCCAGGAAACGGTTATCACTTCCAAGGACGGCGAGACCATTCCTGTCCGATTTTCAGGATTCATCCTCTTCGCTCCGGGGAAGACAGTCGGAGCGGTGGGCTTTTTCCAAGACCTCAGGACCTTCAAGCAGCTCGAACGCGAGAAGCAGGCTTCGGATCGTCTCGCTGTGGTCGGCCAGACGGTGGCCGGTTTGGCACACGGTATCAAGAACATCCTCACCGGGCTCGAAGGCGGAGTGTATGTGGTCGAGACAGCGTTGGAAGATCACGACGACCAATTGCTGCAACGCGGCTGGAAGATGATTCATAACAATATCGGCAGAATATCCGTTCTCGTGAAGGACCTGCTCGGCTATTCAAAAGAACGGCAACCGGAGTACAAAGAGACCGACCCGAACCTGCTTGCCGAAGAAGTGTGCGCCCTCTTTGAGATCAAAGCTCAAGAGAAATCCATAGTAATCGAACGGGACTTCGATCCCCGCGCGGGAAAAATGTTCAAGATCTTCCTGGACCAGCGCGGCATTCACACCTGCCTCTCAAATCTGGTCGCCAACGCTGTGGACGCTTGCGAGAGCGATACTGCCAAAGGCGAGCACCGCATCATCGTCCGAACCGCTCAAGACCAAGAAGGAAACCTGATTTACGAGGTCACCGACAATGGCGTTGGCATGAGCCAAGAGACGAAGCGGAGGATCTTCTCCTATTTTTATTCTACCAAAGGAAGTCGCGGGACCGGGCTCGGTCTGCTGGTAACCAGCAAACTGGTCATGGAGCATGGCGGGAGGATCTCCTTCAGGAGCGAGGAAGGCAAAGGAACGACCTTCACGATTGTCCTTCCGCCGGGAAAGGCTGCCAAGCCTGAGCTGAGGAACGATGAGACGGGCTCGGAGCCGGTACGGGTGAGTGACAATAGGGGGGCTGCACCTGTCGAGGCACATGGAGATTCTGTTGGATCATAGCGAGCTTGCCGCACGGCGTCGAACTTCATGAGGCAGACGAGGGAACCCTTTCAATCGTGGAGAGAGGATCATGGAACTACGGGCACAGAGAGAGCTTGACAAGGGCACGGATTGGGAAATCCCGTCGAAGTGCGTAACCGATCTCCATGAGTGGCGCGAGAAGTTCTCTGAAATCCAGGAACCCGTTGTCAGTGAGGACGGAGAGAGAATAGCCGCCATAGTAAAGACGGAAGACGACTCCTTCTCAGTATGCGTGAACGGTGAATTGTGGGCCAATACTTTCGAGAAAATGTGGTCCTTGCGGTTCGGTCCCGACGGACGCCTCACCTGTATCGCCATGAACGAAGATGAGTGGACCGTAGTCCAGGAGGACAAGCCTTGGGAGCAATCTTTCGACTATGTCTGGAACCTGCGGTTCAGTCGGGATGGGAGGGGGGTCGCGGCAAACATCAGAACGTCGGACGGTTACAGCTTAGTCCTGAACGGCGAACCCTGGAAAAACGCATTCGTTCAGATGAGAAGTTACGAAATCAGCCCCGACGGTATGAAGACAGCAGGGAGTGTGCAGGTGGAACCGCTCTCGGAAGGGGACATCTGGAAGTTCGGGGAAGGCATTTGGAGCATCGCGGTCGATGGGGACCTGTGGGACGCCAAGTTCCGCAATGTTTGGGATTGCGTATTCAGCGATGACGGCACTGGTGTGGCCGCGGAAATACGTCTCCAGTCAGGCCTCCAGACAATTGCCGTGGACGGGACCCCATGGGAGGAGACGTTCAGGGCAGTTTGGCGACCTGTGTTTGTTCCCGGCACGCATGATGTTATCGCACCGTGCCTCACC
>JAIWNO010000221.1 GCA_020216785.1 Desulfomonile sp. | reverse complement strand
CCTGAAGGTTGGCGCCTTCTCGTCAATGGGAGGCCCATCTGGAACCATTCTTTTGCTCAGGTTTGGGAGCCCAGATTCAGTCCCGACTCAACGAGATTGGCCGTAGTTGCGGCGCCCACCTTCGGTCGATGGACGATTGGAGTGGACGGCGAGGTGTGGCGAACAACTTTCGGGGATGCGGTTCTTGCCCCGGTTTTCAGTCCGGACGGGCGCAGAGTCGCTGCAGCGGTCAAGGACAACAACCGGTGGACAATCGCAGTAGACGGCGAGCCGTGGCCCGAAGATTTCGACATGGTGTGGGACCCCATTTTCGGCCCTGATGGGGAAATCGTGGTCGCAAAGGCAATTCAGGGCAAGGAATACTTCCTCGTGGTGAACGGCAGGGTCGCGACCCTCGGCTGTTCGCACATTTTCGACCCGATATTCAGCCCCGATGGCTCGATGCTTCTCCTCAAAGCCATTGAATACGGGACCTACTATCGAAAGGTGATTCCAGTGCACCATCTGCTCGGTTGAGCAAAGGAGCCCCCCATGTACAGCCTTGTCAGCGGACCGTTGGTCTGGATCGCAAGCATCGTGTTCGTAGGCGGGATGACCTATCAGCTCGTCAACATGCTGAAGTCAGCAAAGAGAGACAAGGTAGTTTACCCTTACATGAGCCTGAAATACGGTCTTCGCTCGCTGCTGCACTGGCTGGTTCCCTTTGCTTCCAGGAATATGCGGGAGCGATACGAGACCACCATCGTTACGTTTGCATTTCATATCTGTCTGTTCCTGGTGCCGATCTTCCTTACCGCTCACGTGGTCATGTTTGCATTCGCATGGGGGCCGAAGTGGGGAACGCTCTCCGAAGGAGTTGCAGACTGGCTCACTGTTTTGGTGGTCCTTGCCGCCGTGTTCTTTCTTGTGCGGCGCTGGATGCTTCCCGAAGTGCGATTTGTGACGTCTTTGTCGGATTATGTGCTCCTGGCGGTCGTGGCAGCACCGTTTGTGACCGGATTCATGGCTCGTCATCAATGGTTCGATTACGAAACCATGGTGATAATTCACATGGTTTCAGGCGCAGTCATGCTCATGGCTATTCCCTTTACCCGGCTGAGTCACATGCTTTTCTTCGTTTTCACGCGAACGTATATGGGTTCTGAATTCGGCGCAGTCCGCAATGCCAGGGACTGGTAAAAGTTTCAGGTTGGAGGGAGGCATATCATGGGTTTACCCGCATATCTCATACCGCCGCTTCCTGTCGTCGCGGACCCCGGCTTGGACGAGAACGCAAAAAGCCTTACGCGGGAACGGATCGCCGAGGTCATCAACCGAGTCATTGACAGGGAAACCGCCGCACGATTCCGGGTTTACCTCAACACGTGCGTACATTGTGGACTATGTTCCGACGCATGCCATTGGTTCTTGTCCAACGATCGCGATCCTCGTTTTTCTCCTGTGGGAAAGGTGAAACAGACACTCTGGGAAATCCTGAAAAGAAAGGGCAGAGTGGATGCAGACTTTATCAAGGAGTGCTCGAGGATCGCCCAGACCGAGTGCAACGGATGCCGCAAATGCAGCATGTACTGCCCCTTCGGCGTGGATATAGCCTACTTGCTGTTTGTGGTGCGAAGAATCTGCTACGAACTCGGGATTGTTCCCCAATTCCTGCAAGATACGGTGAACAGCCATTCGGCCACGATGAATCAGATGTGGGTGAAGCAGGACGAATGGATCGATACCTTGCAGTGGCAGGAGGACGAAGCACGTGAGGAAGTGACCACTGCCAGGATACCTTTGGACAAAGAAGGGGCCGAAGTCTTCTATTCGGTTATCGCTCCGGAGCCCAAGATTCTTGCTCAACTTATCGGCAGCATGGCTCAGATCATGGCGATAGCCCGGATCGATTGGACCATGCCGTCATTTGACGGGTGGGATAACAGTAACCTTGCCATGTTCGCCGGGGATTTCGAAGTCATGGGTCGAGTGGAGCGTGCCCATCACGAAGCGGCTTTGCGACTGAAAGTAAGACGAATCGTTATGGGTGAGTGCGGCCATGCTTTTCGGGGCGCTGTCTATGACGGCCCACGATGGCTGGGGTGGCGACAGCCGCCCGTGCCGGTAATTCACGCGGTGGAATTCTACCATGAGCTGATCACCTCGGGCAGAATCAAGATCGCGAGGAAGTTCGAGGAACCTGTCACCGTCCAGGAACCGTGCAACATTGTCAGAGGTGGGGGCCTAGGGACCAAGCTCCGGGAAGTGATTCAGGCGACGTGCGCGGATTTCAGGCCTCCTCCGGACCCCCAGTTTGAGCACAATTATTGCTGCGGCGCCGGCGGAGGAGTGATCAACTGCGGCCCGCCGTGGAAGACATCCCGGGTCAAAGGGAACAGCGTAAAAGCCGAGCAGCTCGCGGCGACGAAAGCGCATATCGTCATCACTCCCTGCCACAACTGCCACAGCGGCATCGAGGACATCATCGGGGGTTACAAGCTCGGTATGCACGTGAAATTCCTGTGCGAAATACTGATGCAAGTCATGGAAATACCGGATGAGCTCAAAGCGTCATGATTTTCACCGCGTAAACGGAATACACTGATGGAAGGGTAGATCCATGCGCAACCTCAACATGCGACTGTCTGCAAAGCTCGCCGGGATTGTCGCTCTCTGTCTCTTGGGTGGGGGGACCCTAATTCACTGCAAGGCAGACGAGGGCAGACCTGCCGCTCATGAGATCCGGGTACCGATTGTCCTCGCACATCTCGGATCGTCTCAATCCTTGGAGCGACCTGCCGTGTTGTTCGACCACGACCTCCACACGAAGGCGCTCAAGCAGTGCAGGTCTGAAGACTGCGGCGTGTGTCACGTGCTGAAGCAGACGGATACACGGCTGGTCAATCCCGACGTGAAGGTATTCAAGTTTCCCAAGGTAGACTTCGATCCGACCAGCAAAACGGAGATCATGTATGCATATCACGAGGCCTGCGTAAACTGCCATAGAAAGACCTCGGCCGAGGGCCGCAAAGCCGGCCCCGATATCGGTCTTTGCGGCAAGTGCCATGTAAAGAGACCATATATTGATAGGCCTGCCTGGGGCTGGGATCCTGTGTTCAACTATGCCCGCCACGCAAAGCACTTAGAAGCGATCCGCAAAGTCGATGGGCCAGAGGAAATGATAGTCGCGCAAAATATCCAGGTAATAGGAGAAGTTACGGATGCAAACAAGACCTGTCAGGTCTGTCATCACGTGTACAAATCTGAGCAGAAGCGGCTCATCTACCAGAAAGACACGGAGAACTCGTGCAAAGCTTGCCACAAAGCCAAAGACGAGAAGAACGCACGTTCGATGAAAGCTGTAGCTCATTCAGCGTGCATCGGCTGCCATATGAAGCTCGCCGAAAAGGTCATGGCGGAATTGACCCACCAAGGCAGAAGCGAGCTGACGGAGCAAGATAGGAAGCGGTTCGGCCCCTTGGAATGCAGAGGCTGCCACGGAGAGCACAAGGAATTGACGCCGGAGGAAATCGTGAAGATCCCCCGGCTTGTTCGCGGCCAAAAGGACGTGGTGGATCTGTCGCTGGTCGCAACCAGCGACCCGGGCGGATCGGGAACTCTAATTGTATCCTCCGGTGGCTCTGCTCTCGTAAGAATGAAGGTGGTGCCGTTTAACCACAAGAACCACGAACCCCGAGCACAATTCTGTACCACCTGCCACCACCACTCGTTGGAGAAGTGCGTCAACTGCCACACGCCCACCGGCGATCTCAAGAAAGGGGGCGGAGTCAGTTATGAGCGGGCTTTTCACAATACAGCGGCAAGGCAGGCTTGCGCCGGGTGCCACGCGGAAGCCAAGGGTAGCAAGAAGTGCGCCGGTTGTCATCAGCGAGTGCCGAATGGGGTGCCGGCCTTCGCCTGTTCGGTTTGTCACCGGGGGCCATCCCAGGGAAAGATGGTCGAAGTGTCGCCATCTCCTCCGTTTGTTGACCAAGAGAAGGTGCCGGAAAAGCTGCAAATCAAGCTTCTTGAAAAGGAGTTCAAGTCAGTGGATTTTCCGCACCTCAAGATAGTGAACAAGCTCTTGGCAATCTCAAACGAAAGCTCTCTGGCACGGTACTTCCACGCAGGGAAAGAACAAGCCCTCTGCTCGGGATGCCACCACCGTACAGAACTGCAGCACGCCGCGGCAAAGGCGCCCGCGTGCAGCACCTGCCACACGAGGCCTTTTGATTCCGGCGCACTGGGCAAACCGGGCCTGCTGGGAGCGTATCACCGCCAGTGTATCGGCTGCCACCAGTCTATGGACCAGAAACCCGCTGCTCTGGAGTGCGTCAAATGTCATCCGGCCAAGGAGGGTATTCGGACAGCGGATCTCATTCCCCCCGTTACAGCGAACCGGTGACGACACCGGCGGAGGCGCGTGAGTCAAGGAGGAGAACATGCCGAACATACTTCATGAATTTTACACCCTCACCAAGGGGATGGAATACCTTGTAGTGGTGGTTTACCTTTTCGTGTTCATCTCCTTCTGGCGCTTTCTCACTTACAAGGATCGGGACTGACCTCAATGCGGATCGCTTACCACAATGAATATTATTGCCCCAGCCAAAGAGAGGGTGTGCTATGCGTGCCGATAGACGAGATTTCCTGAAACTGCTTGTGGGTACGGGCATCATAACCGCATTCGGGTCCGTCGAGCAGGCCGAAGCCGACATTGCAAATTTGCCGGGTTACCCGAATCAGTTCGGGGTGCTTGTGGACACCACGGTCTGTATCGGCTGCCGTCGCTGCGAATGGGCCTGCAAGCAATGGAACAAGCTGCCTAATCGGAAGGACCTCAGCGAATACGAGAAAGACCAGTCTGTCTTCCGGACAATCAGAAGGACCCAGGCCGACACCTACACTGTGGTGAATCGCTTTGAGAACCCCCGAGATCCTTCAAAGCCCATCTACGTAAAAAAACAGTGCATGCATTGCTACGAGCCGGGCTGTGCCTCTTCGTGTTTCGTCAAAGCCTTTACAAAGCAGTCGGTAGGAGCTGTCACCTATGACGCTTCGCTGTGTGTGGGATGCCGGTACTGCATGGCCGCGTGTCCGTTCGATATACCTGCCTACCAGTATGACGATCCCTTCACGCCCGAAGTGACCAAGTGCACGTTTTGCTTTGACAGAATCAGCAAGGAAGGCTGCGTCCCGGCGTGCGTCGGGATTTGCCCGGTCGAAGCCATGACCTTCGGCAGAAGGACCGACCTTATTGACCTTGCACACAAGAAGATCAGAGATAACCCCGATAGATATGTGAATCACGTGTACGGCGAAAATGAAGTCGGCGGTACGAGTTGGATGTACTTGTCCGCTGTGCCCTTCAACCGGATCGGTTTCAGGACGGATCTGGGGACCGTCCCCATCCCGACCCTGGGCAAGCCGTTCTTATCCTTGGTTGCTCCGGTGTTCATCACCATCCCGGCACTAGCCATGGGATTCTACAGCTTCAAGAAACGGAGAGACAAACTAGCCGAGGAAGAGATCAGGAAGATTCTTGAGAAGAAGGAGGGTAAGTGATGGATGCCACCGCCGCGACAGCCGAATTCAAGCCGACGTGGGTCCAGGACAAGCTCTTCCTGGGCATGACTTTCAAAGACTATTTCCGCAGCAACCTTACGCCGTTCAATGCGGTCGTGACCGCAATCCTCGCCGTGGGCATCCCCGTAATCCTGTACCGGCTCATCTACGGTCTCGGTCCCTCTACGAACCTTTCGAACAACAATCCGTGGGGCATATGGATCGGCTTCGACATGCTGTGCGGCGTGGCCTTGGCAGCGGGAGGCTTCGTTATCGGGACTGCCGTGCATCTGCTCGGAATGAAGGAGTACGGATTTCTTTTCAGGCCGGCAGTCTTGACAGGCTTTCTGGGTTACCTATTCGCTATCATAGCTTTGACCTTCGACCTGGGGAGGTACTACCGCATACCGTATCCCATGGTGGTATCGTGGGGAGTCAACTCCGTGCTCTTTCTCGTCGCATGGCATGTGGCGCTGTACCTGAGCTGCCAGTTTGTGGAATGGTGCCCCGCAATATGGGAGTGGCTCAATCTCACAAAGTTGAGAAGGATCTTCATGAAGACCACCCTCGCTGCCACCATTTTCGGGGTTTGTCTTTCCATGTTGCATCAGTCCGCCCTCGGATCGATATTCCTGCTCATGCCCGAGAAGTTGCATCCGCTTTGGTATTCCGAATACATTCCGCTTTTCTTTTTTATGTCGGCGATTGTGGGCGGCCTAGCCATGACCATCATAGAGAGCATGGCTTCACACCGTATATTTGCTCACCAGGTCAAGAACCATGATCCCGGGCAACTGGACCGCGTGACGCTCGGCCTGGGCAAGGCGACTTCAGTAACGCTGTTTGCATATTTTTTCATGAAAGTGGTAGGACTCGCGCACGGACATACGTGGGTATACCTTGATACGGGCTACGGATACTGGTACTTGGTGGAAGTGATCGGCTTTGTGCTTGTTCCGGCTTTTGCATTGATGTATGCAGTTCAAAACCGGTTGGTGCGTATGGTCCGAGGGTGGGCAATCGTGGTAGCGCTCGGCATTATTCTGAATCGGCTGAATCATTCGATCATAGCATTTAACTGGCATCTCCCATGGGCAGACAGGTACGTACCCCACTGGATGGAGGTAGTTCTCACGATAACGGTTATCACTATCGGGATACTGACGTTCCAGTGGATCATGAACCGGATGCCCATTCTCTACGAGCATCCCGATTATGAACCGGAACGGCATTGAGCCGGTTGAAACAGGGGTGAGCCATGCCCAAAAAAATCCTCGTTGTAGACGACGAGCCACACGTGGTCAAATATCTGACAACTTTCTTCCAGGATTGCGGATATGAGACCTGCTCCGCTGGGGACGGAGAAGAGGCTATGGAGGTCCTCAGAAGAGAAAACCCGGACTTGGTGACACTCGACCTGCAAATGCCTAACGAGACCGGGACTCGCTTCTATCGAAACATGACCAAAGACAAGCATTTCAAAAACATTCCTGTGATCGTCATAAGCGGGATTCCGGGCCGGCATCTGGCCGTGTCAAAGCCTCTTGCCGTTTTCGAGAAGCCTATCGATCGGGATGCGTTGTTGGCGGTCATCAAGCAGGCTATCGGCGCGTAACCGATTGTGGAAGTTTTGTCGGAGGCGGTGAAAGGCGCGCTGTTTTACATCTTCCGTCGGTGATTGTGAGCCCGGAGCCGGGGAGCGCCATGCAAGACCTCACGACAGGCCAATCTGAAAAGATTCTTGATTCTCTGCCATGTTACGTGACGCTCCTGGACCGTCACCTGGAGGTCTTGTGGACCAATGATGTGTCGCGGCATGACTTCGGCGATCCCTCTGGAAAGACCTGTTTTGAGCTGTACCGCATTCGCGGGGGCAAGTGCCCGGAATGTCTAGTGGAGAAGTCTTTCCAGGACGGTCGAGTCCACAACAAGGAAATGACCCTGACCACGGTTGAAGGCACTCGAATTGACGTGCTCGTCTATTCATCGCCGGTGCGAAGCGCCGAAGGAGAGATCGTCTCGGTCGTCGAGACGGCAGTGAACATCACTTCTGTGAAGGAGATCCAGAAGCAGCTCATACTTCTCGGGCAGACCGTTGCAGGCATGGCGCACAGCATCAAAAACATCATGATGGGCCTGGACGGCGGTATTTACGTGGTGAAGAAGGGCCTGGAAGCGAAAAACCAGGATGAGGTGCGGGAGGGTTGGGAAATGGTCCTCTTGAACTTCGATAAGATCTCCCACATCGTCAAAGATATTCTCTACTGCTCCAAAGAGCGGGAGCCGGACCTTCAGGTCATTGACCCCAACACTGTCGCCCGAGAGGTTTACGACCTATTCAAGGATCTTGCCGCAAGCTATTCCATAGAACTCAAGCTTGAGCTCGATCCCGAACTGGAATCCGCTGTCATCGATCCATCCGGCTTGCATTCGGTGTTGTCGAACCTTGTGTCCAACGCGATGGACGCCTGCAAGCTGGATATGGCCAAGGACGAGCACCTTGTGGAAATACGATCCAAAAAAGGAAAGGATGGTGGTGCGATTTTCGAGGTGGCCGACAACGGGATTGGAATTGACAAGAACGTGAAGGGTCATGTGTTCGAAGACTTTTTCACATCGAAAGGGGATAAGGGAACAGGTCTCGGACTTATGGTAACTCAGAAAATCCTCCGGGAGCACGGCGGCAGCATAACATTTCGGTCAAGGCCCGGACGAGGGACCACATTTGTGGCTACCTTTCCGAAAAAGGATTTGCCGCGGACAACTTAGCGGGCCATATTTCATTTTCGGCTACCCTCTGAAGTGGATGGGAGGAGGTGATAACTATCGGAGAGACTAACCGTAAGGAATACCTCGTTCGCAATCTCGGAGAAGCGTTCGGATGGTCAAGTGTCGTCGGTAACAACACATATACCGCTGAAGCGAAGTGTCTGGCACCGACTGTATTGCTGAAGATCCACAAGAAAGATCTTGAAAACGTGTTTGACAAGCACGAACGGAGCGGAAGGAAGTTTTACATGAGTCTTGCCCGGCAGCTCGGACAGAGACTAATGGATATGCATTCCTGACGGGCCGGCAAAGAAGATGCTTAAATAGGCTTCCGGTCTCTTCTCGCCGATCGTGCCGTAATGTCAATTTTGCCAGCGAGGAAAAGGAGTGCCGAGATGGAATACAAACACGTCAATGGTCCTGTTTATTGCCGGTTCGCACTTACTCCTCCGATCATCAATTCCCCGCGTGCCTACGAATACGGCATAGAAGCGCCTTCCCTGATAGACCTCCAAGCCGGCAGCAACCGGACACTCAAGGAGGGCAGCAACGTCAAGATCCGGATGCTCCTGGACAATCGGAGCAAACGGATGACCTGTCACGCAAAAATCGACTATGTGGTGAGGGATGAGGTCAAGGGTGAAACCAGGGTTGGTTTGAGTCACCTTTCCCTGTCTGATGCCGAGTTCGGGATCCTGATGGAGAATTTCACGGATGAACCTGTTGAGCCGCTGGAAGTCACCGAACGCGTCGAAGACAAAGGGATCGAAGCAAAACCTGTCACCGAAGCGGGGTTGCTCCTGGAGACGACGAGAATCAAAGCAGTAACGTTTCCGATCGACCTGATCGAGGAGATTGACGCCAAGAGAGGCGAGGTACCGTTTTCCGAGTTCGTCACGCGCGCGATTAAAGCTTATTTGGCGACGGGCTGAGCACACGAAGAAGGACCAGACCATCCCACAATAGGTAGAACGCGAGAACGAGCAATGCCGCTCCCAGAAGGCGCATCACGCAGCGGTAGCCCGCACCGGTAAGCAATGGCCTTGAACGGGCAGCCACAAAAGCCAAGGACATCTTGCTGCCGACCAAGCACGTGTAGAAACCGAAAACAAACCCTGCGGCTGTCAAAGCGCTTTGTCCCCAGGCCTCAATCACTCTCGGCCCTCCGATGGCGAGCCAAAAGAGGTAGGGATGGGGACTGAAAAAGTTCACCAGCGCACCCTTCCCGAGTGACCGCGCTTCCGCGGAACCGTCGGTCACTTCGACTCTGTCGGCTTTGAAGCTCTCGTACGCGAGATAAGATAAAACCGCAACACCGATCAATGAGACCAAACCAAGGGCGGTTTGGGAATCACGCAGTTGCGCCAGTACGAAAATGGAAACGAGGATGATCGGAACATCAGTGATGAAGGGCGCCACGGCCACTTTGAGCCCTTCTCTCGCTCCATGTTGAAGAGACTGAGAAATCACGAGGGTTGTGAGCGGTCCCGGCGAGAGACCCGCAGACAATCCCAAAGTGATCCCGGCGGCAAAAAAAGCGTCCATGTCTGATCAGTTCCGACTTGTCACTGGGTCGATGGCGGTCTGCTCATGGTCCCAACTCAAGGACATGTCCGATCAAGCCGCCCACTTAACGACACTACAGTACTTACCGAATGCGCACAACTCTCCGCTTCGGGTTGCAGCG
>JAIWNO010000220.1 GCA_020216785.1 Desulfomonile sp. | reverse complement strand
GGGTCGGGCGGTCAGGGCATCGTGTTGGCCGGTCTGATCTTTGCCGAAGCCGTCGGTGTCCATGACAGACGAGAGGTGGCTATGGTCCAATCGTATGGACCTGAAGCCAGGGGGGGAGCAAGCAAGGTGGAGATCATCGTCAGCGATGATCCCATCGACTACCCGCTGTGCGCCAATGTTGACCTTTTGCTCGCCCTGACTCAGGAAGCAGCCGACACTTACTCTCTGGATCTCAAACCGAACGCCTGGGTGCTGGTAGATTCGGAGTTGGTGACACACCCACCGACCAGAGACGCAATTGTTTTGCCTTTCAGTAAAATCGCACGCGATACGCTCGAGAAGGTCATGGCGGCGAATATCGTTGCTCTTGGCGCTGTCTCGCACCTCACTGGCCTAGTGACGCATCGAGCGCTCGAGAAGGCGCTATTGGCTCGTGTGCCGGGAGAGACTTCCCAGCTCAATCGAAGAGCGTTGAATCTGGGTGTAAAGGCGGCCCGGGACTATCTACGGAAGAAACAGTCAAAAGCCGTCAAGGAAATACAAGTCGAAGACATGTAACGCGGGCGGGCGGGAACTCAGTCGCCCTTCCGCAAGCCAGCGACGTACCTATTCGTCCGCACTGTTTGAGCGGGTCTATCCAGGTTGCTCGGTGGATGCCGTTGCCGTCAAGCTAGTGGTGTAGCAAGTGAACTCGTGGTGCCAAACTTCAGTCTCCTCGCCACCTCCGTTTGTTCTATCCCTCGTCCAGCCAGGCTTCTGCCTCTGCCCGATCAAAGAACGACTGAACTGGAAACCCCGTCTTCCCACTGACCTGGTCCATCTGAAGCTTGAGAAACGTCTCTCTCTCGAATAACCGGGCGGCCTTCCGCATTCCGGCTTGCATTAAGAGCTTTTGAGCTTCGGCTACATGATCGGTGAGTAAGATCGCGGAACTCTGCGTTCAGTCGACAAGCACGGTGAAGCCTCGACGACAGAGCTTAGTCGCTGCAGCAAGGTCGTCGAGCCAGCCGGCAACCTGTTTCACGTCGGTCCAGGAGCCGCGGTTGGTCAAGTAGATACGGTTCTTGATTTCCTCAACCGCTACCCAATATGCGTCGTTGGAACCTATTGTCTTCATCGTTCCTCTCGAGTCTGATGTTTCGGCATCTCGGCTCCTCCCACAATCTCCACGTCGACCACGGACTTATTGCAGTGTTGGAGTATAGCTCTCAACGCAACGCCCGTCAACTGCGATCTTTCACTACGAGGGATCGTTCAGTTATGAGGGCTCATTGCAGACACGGAGGAGATAAACCGCCGCCGGCTTCGTAGAGATCGCTGAGTGCAAGGAAGCATCCCGCATGCCGCGCGGGAGGTCCCTATCTCGTCTCTGCGCCCGTTGGGTTTTCTTCGGGGCCAAAAGAGATCCTGCTTCCTCCCTGCGTAAGTGCCTGCATAATACAGCGAGTTATTCTCCAATCAGAAGGAAAGCCGGCCGGACTCATTTGGTTCAAGTGCAGCGACCGTAGGATGGTGTTTGTGGTGATGCCGGCTCGGGGCGTATACACGGTCGGCACGAAGACGTTCAAATCGCCCTGTTTCTGTGGTAAGTTCAGTCAGCCTTTTGTGCGGGTGAGTTCGACACGCAACGGTTGCGGAGGCAGGATCGTGCCGAGACCATGATCGGCCTCACCGGCACCGCGTGAACCCGGCCAATTCCTGGAGCGTTACTTTCATGTTGCTCTCTTCCAACACACCGGCAGAGAATGGCTCGTGCAAACCGCGAACCATCAGGAATCGTTCATTGCTCATCCTTGCACTCCTGTCCGTTGTGTGGGCCGGCCTGAGCGGCTGTGGAGACAAACAGGCGCACAACCGGGCACAACGACCGCCCGTGCCAGTGGACGTGGCGGAAGTTATCCAACGTGATACACCGCTTTACGTGGACTCGATCGGCAACGTGGTGGCATACAACACGGTGGATGTACGATCCCGCGTAACAGGTGAAGTCATTAAGCGCTTCTTCAAGGAAGGAGATCGGCTGAAGAAAGGCCAGGAGCTGTTCGTCATCGATCCGGCTCCGTTCATGGCCAAGGTTAAAGAGGCTGAAGCGAAACTCAATCAGTCCCAGGTGCAGTTCGAGCAGTCAATAACCGACTATCATCGGTTCGAAGGTCTTTTTTCCGAAAAGGCGATTAGCCAAGAGCAGCTCGAAAACAAGAGAGTGGACATGAATTCCAAGCGATATCAGGTTGAGCTGAACAAGGCGGAACTTGAAAGCGCGCGCCTCAACCTCGGATATTGCTTCATTAATTCTCCGCTCGACGGCGAATCGGGAGAGATATACGTCGACAACCATAATATTGTGAACGCGAATCAAGACAGGCTCGTTACCATCAAACAAACTCAGCCCATCAAAG
Source organism: Desulfomonile sp. (assembly GCA_020216785.1). GTDB lineage: Bacteria > Desulfobacterota > Desulfomonilia > Desulfomonilales > Desulfomonilaceae > JAIWNO01. The sequence goes on along the minus strand of JAIWNO010000220.1, from coordinate 7,601 downwards.
TCAGGTTCTCAGTGCCCGGCAAGTTCCTTGAGCAGATTCGCCACCACAGCCAACAGGGTGAGGTGGAAGTGGCGGCTATCCCCTTGGGGACGGAAGAACCCGAGAAGGGGCGTCTGACCATGATGGACAACGTAATTAACATCAGGACGGGCATGATAATGCTTGAGGGAACATTTCCCAATAGCAACGCCAAATTGTGGCCGGGTGAATTTGTCCGGGTTCGGCTCAGGCTCTCCGTTACTCGAAACGCTGTTCTGGTGCCTACCAGGGCGGTGATGGACGGACCCGAAGGTCAGTATGTATGGGTTATGAACAGCGACCAAAAAGTTTCTGTTCGCCCAGTCAAGATAGACCGGAGGAACGGAGCGACGGATGTCGTTTCCGAAGGGCTTAAGCCGGGCGAGATAGTGATCACCGCTGGGCGTCTCATGTTGTACCCTGGTGCACAGGTGATAACGCGACAGCAGATCGAGGAGATACGAAAAGGCAGACCCGCATCCGCCGACGGCGCACGGGACACGAAACAGCGAAATGAGGCGCCGAAGTCATGAGTTTTACCGAACGCTTCATTCGCAGGCCGGTAATGACCACCATCATTATGGTGGCGATGATTTTCTTCGGTGCGCTCGGTTATGTGAAACTCCCGGTTTCCGCGCTGCCTCAGGTGGATTTTCCCACGTTATCGGTCCAGGCTTCGTTGCCGGGAGCGGATCCCGAAACCATGGCTTCTAGTGTGGCCACTCCACTCGAGAAGCAGTTCTCTTCCATCCAGGGTCTGCGAACGATGAATTCCACGAGCAGCCAGGGAAAGACCACAATCAATCTGCAGTTTGACCTTTCCCGGCAAATCGATGCTGCGGCGATGGATGTTCAGGCTGCCATCACCAAGGCAAGCGGTCTTCTCCCGCCGAACATGCCCAACCCGCCGACCTTTTCGAAAGTCAACCCGGCGGAGCGTCCTATCTATTATATGGTGATGCATTCGGACACCATGCCGCTGTACAAGGTGAATGAGTATGCGGAAACCTTTGTGTCGAATTCGCTTTCCCTCGTTCCCGGAGTGGCGCAGGTCATCAATTACAGCCAACAGAAGTTCACGGTTCGAGTATATATCAACCCTGATCTCCTGGCAGCGAAACAAATCGGGATCAACGAAGTCACCAAGGCCATAACCGCGCAAAACGTCAATCTGCCGCTCGGCACGTTGGACGGACCGCATCAGACCCGCACATTGAAAGCTTCGGGGCAGCTCATGGATGCCCGGGCTTATAATCCGATTATTGTTTCGTATGTTGCCGGTCAGCCGGTAAGACTTGAAGATATCGCTCGCGTAGAAAACAGCGTGTATGCCGACAAAGTCTTTTGCTATTATAACGGCAAGAAATGCGTAGCGCTTGCGGTGCAACGTCAGCCCGGTTCCAATACCATCGAAATTGTTGACGGCATCGAGATGTTGATGCCTTCGATTCGTGCCTCATTGCCGCCCACTGTCAGCCTTGAAGTCGTCTACGACATGTCACAATCCATTCGCGCGTCGGTCCATGATGTGAAGCTTACTCTTGTGCTGGCGATCGTGCTCGTCGTCGTGGTCGTTTTCATTTTCTTGCGCAATATCGCAGCCACAGTCATCGCCGGCATAGCGATTCCTCTTTCGATTGCCTTCACTTTCGCCGTGATGTACGTGCTTGGGTTTTCGTTGGACAACTTGTCGCTCATGGCATTGGTATTGTCGGTGGGATTTGTGGTGGACGACGCGATTGTGGTGCTCGAAAACGTCGTCAGGCATCTGGAGATGGGTAAGAAGCCGTTTGAGGCTGCGATCGATGGAGCGCGGCAGATTGTCTTCACAGTCATCTCCATGACTTCAAGCCTCGCGATTGTTTTTGTTCCTATTATGTTCATGGTCGGAATTTACGGCCGCGTGCTCAACGAATTCGCTGTAACTATAACAGTTGCGATTCTCGTGTCGGGCGTGGTCGCTCTCATGGTGAGCCCTATGCTAAGTAGCCGCCTCCTGCGACCTCAGACCAGACTCGCCGAGTCGGACCCGATTTTCGGCACGATGCTCAAATGGTATCGAAGCTCACTTCAGGTAGTGATTCGTCACAGGGTGGCAACCTTGTTGGTTTCCGGGGTCATGCTTGTCGCGGGTATCAACTTGTTTGTAGTGATGCCCAAGGGGTTTGTGCCTCCAGTGGACATGAATTACCTCATCGGGTTCTGTGTGGCCGAGCAAGGCATCTCACCAGAGGGGATGCGCAAGAATCTCAGTGAGTTGGAGCCGCTGGTCCGCTCGAATCCCAATGTCAGATCAATCCTGAACGTTGCCGGATATCCTCAAAGAAATCAAGGATTCACCATAGCGTTTCTTAACGACCGACCGCCCAGAAAGGCGACTGCTCAAGAGGTCATGGCGCAACTGAGACCGGTCGTGAATTCGATACCCGGTATGCTGGCGTTCTATTCCGTTCCACCGCTCATAGAAATCAGAACAGAAATCACTGCGAGCCCCTACTTGCTTATTCTGCAATCGCCCGACACGAAAGCGCTGTTTCAGAACGCGGAAAAGCTAACCAACGCGATGTACACGCTTCCCCAGCTTACCGGAGTCAATTCAAACTTATACATCCAGAATCCGGAGGCATTCATCGAGGTGCATCGTGACAAAGCGAGCGCTCTGGGCCTGACTGCCGATGACATCGAGCAAGCCGCGTTTTCCTCGTATGGTGAACGTGAGATCTCGAATATCTACGGCACGACCGACACATACAAAGTAGTGCTGCAGATTGACCAGGAATACCAACGGTATTCTGATCAGCTTTCTGCGCTGTACCTGAAAAACAACACCGGTGACATGGTAAGATTGGATGTTGTCACCGATGTCGTTCCTCGGGCAGGGCCTCTTACGGTTAATCATTACGGCCAGTTACCATCGGTGACCGTGTCGTTCGATACCGCAGCGGACTCCTCGCTGGGGCAGGCCACCGAATCCCTACGTGAGCTTGCCCGACATATGCTTCCCGACAGTGTCATGTTCAAATTGGGGGGCACCGCGGAAGCATTCGAAACATCCATAAGAAGTCTCACCGTCCTGCTCGTCGTAGCTCTCGTCGTGATTTACATGATCCTCGCGTGCTTGTATGAGAGTTTCCTTCACCCGTTGACCATTCTTGCGGGCCTGCCTTCCGCCGCGTTCGGCGGTCTGGTGACCTTATGGCTTTTCGGTATGCACTTGGATCTCTACGGGTTCGTCGGCCTCTTCATGCTTATCGGCATCGTGAAAAAGAATGCCATCATGGTGGTGGACTTTGCCGTGGAAGCAGAGCGCGAGGGCAAATCACCTCTCGATGCTGCGGTAGAAGGCTCCCTCGTCCGATTTCGCCCGATCATGATGACCACTATCGCCGCAATCGCCGGTATGGCCCCCATTGCGTACGGCTATGGCGCAGGAGGTGACGCAAGGCAGCCACTGGGATTGGCCGTGGTCGGAGGGCTTCTGCTGTCGCAGCTGGTGACGCTGTATCTTACGCCGGTGATCTATTCATATCTGGCGGAAGCTCAAGAATGGTGGGCCGGAAGAAACGCGGAGAAGCGGCTCCTCATGGGCATTCCCAATGATCGGTCGCTGTGAGAAAGAGGGGGCGCAGTTGATTCGGGCCCTCGAAGTTCAGTTTGACCGGGAGCCGTGCAATGAAGTATTTTCATTGCTTGGCAAGGCGACAACTTGCTTATCGAAATTGGGGCTCGCGGTCCAAGGGATCCTTTTGGATTGTTTTGACACCGACGGGATATGAGGCAACAAATCTGAAATAGAGTTCGAGGGACGCTGTCGCTCCCCTCGGCATGTAAGAAAGGAGCGGTCTGTGGGTTCATCAGAGAAGCATGTTGATGGCTTTCGGTTTCTTCCACCAAGCTTGGCGGCCTGGATCGAAAACTACATCCCGGCTGATGATTACGCGGGATCAATTCCGTGGACCCCATTGTCGAAGCCATTGCGTGAGGCTACGGTAACCTTGGTCACGAGCGCAGGCATCAGTCTGAAGACCGATCCTCCCTTCGACATGGAAAGAGAGAAACGGGAACCTACCTGGGGAGACCGGTCCTACAGAAAAATTCCGAGAGACACAACAGAGAAAGATGTCAATGTCAATCACCTCCATATAAACACGGATTACATCCTTCAAGACCTCAATGTAATGTTGCCGCTCGCCAGGTTTAAGGAGTTTGAGCGGGAAGGCGTGATCGGTCGCCTCGCTCCGACGGCCTACTCCTTTTACGGATTCCAGTGGCAGAGCACGGAATTTATTACAGAGGCCATCGAGCCCATGTCGAAGAACATGGCGGCCGAAGGCATTGACGTCGTCCTTCTCAGTCCTGCCTGACCCTTCTGCTGCCAGTCCGTGGGGCTGGCCGCTCGTTATCTCGAGCAAGCCGGTTTTTCCACTGTGGTGCTCACCCCGACACCCGAATTCCACCGAGCCGTAGGCATCCCCAGATCCGCAGCCATTGAATATCCTTACGGAAGACCCGTAGGGCAAGTGGGAGATCGAGACGGTCAGCGGGCCGTACTAATTGCAACCCTTGCCGTACTGGAGAACGCTCAACGGCCCGGAGAGATCCATCATCTTCCCTTCACATGGCCGGAAGCGCCCAAAGACGCCAAGTGGCATCCACCTGAGATGAGCCCCCTCATCAAGATGTACTTGGAGGAAATCAGGGCTGCTCGAAGAAGCAAGGCTTGATGTAGACCCAGTTGCTTGCACGTCGAAATAGACGCCAACCCATCCGTGACTGGGCCCCGAATGGGTTGGTTGTCTTCTGGGAAGTCATTGGTTCCAGCATGGTGATGCTTCACCGTTCCAATTTCGGTACAGGCTTGAAGCCGAGCTTTGCGAACGGCTTTGCATGTGGTTACCCTAATCGCGGGGCGAAAAAAAATAAGAAACCTCGTTGTTGTTCTTGAGAGATCAAGAAGATAGAATGCTTTTGCTACGAAGATTCTATCACCAACGAGGTGAATGCAGTATGGCACAGACGGTTCTTCCTTTCCAGTATGAAGTTGAAAAGAGTTCGGGGGGATGACGGCGTTGGGGGGGCTTCCGACCTACCTGGAATTGTCGCACCTGCTGGACCTTGGGAGTTTGATCTCGGACCACGTTCAGGCCCGTACCGGCAACCAGGGCTGGACGGACGACTAGATGATCATGGCTCTGGTGTTGCTCAATCTGGTGGGAGGCGATTGCGTGGATGATGTGAGACTGCTTGAAGGAGGCGAGGGGTTTTGCCGCCTCTATCGGGAGGTGGAATGGTATGGCCGGTCCGGGTCGGAGCGGCGTGCTCTCAGGGGGTGGTGGCGCACGCACCGCACTCGCACCTTCCCTTCGCCCACAGGGGTGCGGGAGTATTTGGAGCGGTTCCACGACCCGGAGCAGGAAGGGTGCCGACAGCCCCACACGGCGTTCATACCTCGGCCTTCGACACCGCTGCGGGGCTTGGTGAGGCGCAACGGAGGGGTTGCGGCGGCCGTGCAACGCCGATCGCCCCAGAAGACGGCGACCTTGGACATGGATGCGACGCTGGTGCCACATCCAAGGGTCAGCGCTGCTCGACGTCAATTACATTTGTGCATTGACGTCGAGCAGCCTATCGAGGGGCCATACCGGTACCCCGGCAAAACCAGACCGTGGATTCTGGTGGCCATACCCCCTTGACAGAGTCTACTCGTTAAGCTAGGGTCTGATATTCGTACAGGGCCGTTAGCTCAATTGGTAGAGCAACTGACTCTTAATCAGTAGGTTCGGGGTTCGAGACCCTGACGGCCCACCAGAAAAAGCAACATAATTCCAAGGGTTACAGAGATTGTAACCCTTTTTTAGTTCTCAAGTGTGGCGATTTACCACACAGAAAAAAGCTCAATATTGTCAAAATGTTATCGACTTCGCTCAATTTTGCTTACCAGCTTTGTGGCCCCACGGCCCCCAATGGATTTATGCGGGTTCCCAGGCTTCTACTGTGTTTTCAATGCCTTACCCCTCACCCATCGGCGTTAAAGTGAAGGCTGGGCGGTTATCGAGAGCCTGCTGCCCGAAGGATGGCAGGAAAAGTGCAAAGAACTCAAGGCGTACCAGCTAAAGAGGGTATTCGATGGCCCAGGAAGTCTGCTGCGGACGCTTCTCATTCATTGCGCGCAGGGACACTCACATCGCGTCACCGCGGCCCTTGCGGAAGAAGGAGAAATAGCCACTTTGAGTGATGTGGCCCTGACGAAGCGTCTGAGACTCGGCAGTGATTGATTGTGATGGCTGAGCAATGGCGTAGCTCAGAGATGGTTTCCGGGGCAAGATCCTCGGGATTGCGCGGGAACTCTCTGCGTCAAGGTAGCCGACGCCTTGTTTGATCGAGGCCCCGGCGGTGGTGTCGGAGCGTTTTTTCCCCTGGTGATACCCGCTTGGCGGGAAGACTTCATGCATGGAAAAGCATCTGGAGGGAGACTGACCTCATGCTGCAATTCCTCCTACAAGCCATAATGCCCATGAACGGCCTGCCCCCACGAATCAGGAGGCGGTAAGCTCTGTGCAACAGACTCGCAGAGCGACCGCGCAAACGCCTGATGAAAATGGAAGAGCTGTTTCATGAATGCTGCAGTCCCTAAAGAAGTTAGCGCCTATGGGGCCCTGGGGGCCATCTCAGACCGAAGAGGATTTTTCGGAACTACTCGCCGCGACACTCCGGCATCGACCGCAAGTGCTCAAGGCAGTTATCATCGACCGGTCCACACATTGACAGGGACATACACATTCACTTTCGGCGCTCCGGCCTCGGCCTTCCGTATACGCTCTGCCTCAATTGCCCGGAGCCGCGCCTCTTCTTCCCATATCACGTGAAAGGCCCTCGTAATGCGATCAAGCAACCGCAGGCGTTTTTCCGCTTTTTCTTGGGCGATTCGTTGAGTGTTTGCCTTTTGGGCTTGAATTACGAGATCGGTGATTTCGCGGGTAGGGCTGAGCTTTGCGGCTTTCTCATAATAGTCTTGGCAGGCAAAGCCTTTGTTTTGGGCGCACTCAACATGCCCCATTCCGACGAGGGCCTGGACACTGTCAGGCCGTCTTTCAAGCACGCGCAGGAAGTGAAAGCGTGCCTTGTCCGGTCTACCGAGTTTAAGCTCAATGATTCCTAGGTACTCAAGAGCTGTAATGTCAGCAGGATAGTCAAGAAGATATACTTCAAATAGCTCGTGAGCCTTCTTGATGTCTCCCTTGTGGTACTCGTCGATTGCCTCTTTGAGACGTTGCTCCGGGTCTGCGGCGATTGCACAGGCGCCGAACATGAGAATGATTGCAGCGAAGATAAGTGCCTTCATTGCTCCCCTCCGTACAGCGATGGACTCCGATCGACGGTATTTTATCAGAAAAACCTAGGACAAGTCGATCAGTTTATGGAAATCTCCAGGGACCGATGCATATTCATTCGATTGTGAGCACTCTCCTTCATGCTCTGTGTTATACTGACACCTGAATTTTGCGTTTGGTTTTTCTCCCCTCGGTCGGGTGCCAACCTTGTTGATTTTGAGACGGTCATGGCAGCGGGTTGTTCAGGATGAT
>JAIWNO010000219.1 GCA_020216785.1 Desulfomonile sp. | reverse complement strand
CCGTAGCTATAGAGCGGAATCGGGAAAAGCGTCCCCTCGGTTTCCATGCCCACCAGCCTGCGCACCGCGACGAAACGCCGAGCCGTTTTCCACCCGTCGAGCCGGTGAAAGAACTCTGCTGTCCAGACTCCCTCCTGACCGTGGGCCTTTTGCCAGACCTGGGCCGCACAGATGTCCTTCCACCCGCGAATCTTCACCTTTACCACATACCCACAACACTGCCCGCTTCATACCACAGCTCAAGCCCGGACCCGACCCCTCGTCCACCTATGGTGAAAAATACCGGCTGCCATCCAGCCTATTCTGAAAAAACTCCCCTCTTCTGTCCGTTCAGTTTGAAACCCTACAAGGGTTTTATGTTTGAATCCACTGTTCAGTCCGGTCAACGTTGCGCCAATAACAAAATGGGAGGCCGTTCGGCCCAACCTATGCACGCATCGATCGTTACCGATCCTCGACGGCAAAGATGAGTCGGAAGACGGGGTGAAGAAATTCTTGTGGAAAGCCCCCTCCCCGCATAGTGTTTGAACCCGGCCTACTTCATCTTGCGAATGCGCACTTCGATACCCGGCGAATCTTTCATCAGATCTGTAAGTTTACTGAGGTCGGTTTCGCCAGTATGGTATGGATACAAAATCTTGGGCTTGAACGCTTTGGCCGCGTCCGCGATCATTTCCGGGGTCATGGTGTAGGGAAGATTCATGGGAAGAAACGCGATGTCGATCTCTTTAAGCGCCTTCATCTCCGGAGTATTCTCCGTATCGCCCGCCACATAGACCCGCTTGTCGGCGAAGGTTAGGATGTATCCATTGCCTTGGCCCTTCGGGTGAAAGGGCTGTCCGTTGTCCCGCTTGTGCACGAGATTGTAAGCGGGCACGGCCTCGATCTTAATCCCTTCTACAGTCTTCACATCGCCGTTGTGCATCACCGTGCCGCCGTTGACTTTCTTGGCGCAGATCTCGGTGAGTACGCACGGGGTCTTGTCATCGCGCACTTTCTTCAGCGCTTCAATGTCTAAGTGATCCTGGTGCTCGTGGGTGATAAGGACCAGGTTTGCCTTGGGTAGCGTCCCATAGTCCGCGAGCTTGCTCCATGGATCAACATGGATGGCCTTGCCGCCAAACTCGAACATGAGCGTCCCGTGACCGATGAAGGTGATCTTGAGATCCCCCGCGGACGTCTTGATCACGTCCGTCTCGAACGCGGCCTGCACAGAAGTCCCCGCCGTAGCAAGCGCCAAACACAGCGCCATCGTTGCAGCCAATTTCCACATGACGCACCTCCTTGATGCGATACTGCCTGCCGGTTCGATTCAGAGACGTAAGCTGAGGAGAACTTTCTTTACACAAGAAAGTTCCCCTCCCTGATTTTGCTTCTTGAAAGCGAACCGGCAGGGTCGGATTATGCGGCCCCTTTCTTGGACGCAAGTAGCTCCAGAAAGCTGTCGATCTGGTTTTCCAGCGACTCCAGCGAATAAAGTCGTGGATCGTTATGGTCCGCTTCCAGGATGACGCCCGGGACGCCGATCCGCTCCGTGACCATGCGCCGCACTTCAGGAATGTCAATCGACAGCCATTTACAGCTGCGATTCGAGTGAAACAGGAACCCATCAAGCTCATAGCGTTGCGCCATCTCGACGTATTGGCCGACCCGTTGTTCCAGGTGGAGATTGAAGGTGTACAGATATTGTCTTGTCCAGTCCGTCAGCGGGTCTTCTTCTTGGACGGCAAGCATGGCCCAAGCCCAAGTGTAGATCGACGTAACCAAGCTGATCCCGCGCTCAGCGAGGAACAGCGACAGCGGACGCAACTCCGGCCAGATAGGCAGATTATCCCAATAAAAGCGGTAACGCTCATTATCGATGGCACCAACGTTATTTCGGACGCGCTCTTCGAGTTCCTCAACCATTGCTTTGTAGAAGTCCAGCGCGACCTGCGTCCCGCGCTGCGAGACGATGGGAGCCATTGATATAAATTGATCGAAGACCGTGATCGGCGCTGGTCGGTGAGCCGCGGCTTCGAGGATTCGCGTCCAGAGCGCGGTCGCCTCCCCGGAAAGGCGGATCACTTCACGGAGTCGGTCTTGATCGAGGGGCTTCCCCGCGATTTGCTCCAGCACGCGTACCAGATCCTCCAGTTGGCTGCGAACGTATATTTCCGCAGCCCGGTCGGGCTCACTGCGTGCGGACTGTGGCACATCGATGAGCACCATGGGGCAGTCGTACATCCGGCTGAGCGCTTCGAACCACTTTGGTATGGTCCCGCATTGGGCGTTCGACGTGACAAGCAGGTCCGGTTTAGGCAGGCCCCAGGTGGGGCTTATGCCAAGTTTGGCGGAGCCAATGTCGCACCGTGGATACGAACAGAGATCCATCGAGTATCCCATAGCCTCGGCAGCGGGAGCGAGGTCCTTGGTCGCCTTGCGCACTCCGATGACTGCAGCATGATTCTCTGGGTAAATGGGGAAAATATCCATCGCATAGAGCAGCTCCACGGGCGTAAAGACATTGAGGTACGCTATGAGCTTGCCTTCTTGTTTGGCCCGATGCGCGGACATGTAATAGTCCATCTGCAAGTTCTTGATCTGTTTGAGTGACTCGATCGGCTGCATGAAGTCTCCTCCGTCAGGGCAATTCTCCGGAGATCATTTCCCGGAACGCTTCGAGCCTTACCTGGATCTGTCCCGATGAAACGCCCCGCGTCGAGGTTTCGAGAATGAGAGTGGGGATTTGGGCATTTTCGAGCGCCTTGCTGAAGTCGGGCATATCGAAACCCGCTGCCTCACAAAATTTCGGATTGAGAAAGATCACCCCGCGTGCCCCGCTCGCCTTGACGCGCTCGACAAAGCCCGCCACAAGGGCCCGAGGCTCCGCATGATATCCCGCATATGGAATTGTGGCGAGGTATCGATCCACCAGCGCGTCGATGGGTTCGCGGTCGGCCGGAGCGTCCTGCTGAATCCACCGGAAGCCGGTCGCCACCTCGTCGCTTACTACCACGAGCCCGAGCCGGTCAAACATCGCGAGAACATCCGGCGGGTCCCACACCTTGCCGCGCACGTACACCGGAACTGCTTCTGAAGTCGAGGGAGCACCATCGTCCCATGGGAGGCCCTCCATCCAGGCCAAGTGCTCTTCTCGCGGGGCCCGGGATGCGGACGTGAGCAGCACCCGAAGGTTTTCCGCGGTCCAAATTGACGGGTTCTCGCGATGTTTTTTGTACGCACGGCGCAAGGACGCGCGACTGCTGTTGTACAACGTAATACTTGCCGCTAAATCATTCGTGGAAGGCGTTCGACCCGTGATCGCGCCCACCAATTCCGCCAGTCGGGCGAACTCTGCACACGCATAATCTCGGACGCTCCCGAATTCTATGCGTTTCGGCAGGCGGAGCAGTTCCGATGGCATATTGGGGAATAGCCGCTGCCACAGGTGCACGAGATTTCGCGTCGTGTCGCACACATAAGGGATCACCATACCGTCGAGCATGTCCAGATCGCCGCGCAGGGCCATCTCAAGCGCGCCCATCGCATGGTTGCATGTGTACGCCGGGAGATAGGCCTGGGCGTGGGACGCACTCACCCCCGCTCCTTCGATAGCGAATGGCAGTGCACCCGCGGCGTGGAGTATTTCTTCGGGCACATCCGGGATGAGGTGGCCAACCACCTTTCCTCCGTGCTCGACCTTCCACGAACGGGCGAATTCCAGCGGCGCGGCTGCGATGTCTCTGAATGGCTTCCAGGGATCGTCTGCCTTCATGGGAACTCCTGTTATGTATTGGCGAGAGTCCCGCCGTCGACGTATATGGTCTGGCCGGTGATGTAATTGGCCGCATCCGAACAGAGGAAGAGTACCGCACCGACGATGTCCTCCGGTTCGCCGAGGCGAGCCTGCGGAATACGCGCGGTGAGCTGCCGCTCGAGTTCAGGGTTGGTCCAAAGCGGCATACTGAACTGGGTTTTGGTCATGCCGGGCCCCACCGCGTTGACGAGAATGTTCATCGGCGCCCACTCTACGGCCATGCACATGGTAAGCATCTTGAGCGCGGCTTTGCTGGCAAAATATGCGCCCATCATGGGGCCTCCTCGTTCCGCGCCGGTAGTTGTGATGTTGATGATGCGGCCCCCGCCGCGGCCCATCATGATTTTGGCAACCGCTCGACCGAGGAGAAACGGGGCCTTTACGTTGGTCGAGAAGATCTTGTCGAAGCCGTCTTCACGCAAATCGATGAGGGGTCTGAGAAAGCTTCGGGCTGCATTATTCACCAAGATGTCGATACCGCCGTACGCATCCAGGGTAAACTGAACGAGCGCCTCGATTTGTTCGCTCGACGTGAGGTCTGTCATCTTGGCCATTGCATCACCGCCCATGGACCGAATTTCTTCTGCGACGGCCTCGATTTCTTGCGAGGTTCGTGCCGCAGTGACCACTTTCGCGCCGGAGGCGCCCAAACCGAGCGCGATCGCTCTGCCGATACCCTTTCCGCCGCCCGTCACGATCGCCACTTTTCCTTTGAGATCAGGATGATAACTCATATCGTCAGACCTCCATGAACAATGTTCAGCCGCCACTGCATTGATCTCAATTCATACGGGAGTTTCCCCGTATTGGCAAGTCCGAGCTGCCATCGAAGCCGGTGATACCGTCATCGCGCCGACTGTGCTCGAGGGTTGGGGGCTGAGCCTCCACCATTTCATTACATTGTTTTCGATAAGATCGGCGGTTGCATCGTTATCGAACCGATCGACGGAAAACTGAAGATTTACAACAACTTGATCGACGTCCTTACCAACTCGCCTTCGTTTGATTGGCACATGACGGACATGCGCAATTACACCGCCCTGAGTCCCCAGAACGTACCTCCTGTGGAAGTCGATGGGATGAAATTAAATGCATTCGGACAAGGGAGCGACATGTTGGGGCTTCCTGCCAGCCGATTTCACCCCGCCCTCGCGATTTGTCCGCGCCGCGGTCTTTAGCGCAACGGCAATCCCTTTACCGGACAGAGAGACGGACAAGGCGGGAGTTGTTCTTACGGATTACACCCAGTTCACCGTCGCGCATGACACGCAGAATCTGCGTTACTATTACAAGTCTTACGATGACCAGACGATTCGTATGGTGGATTTGCGAAAATTTGACCTGAATGCTAAGGAAATCAAGAAACTCAGTCCAAAGGACACGCAGCCGGTTGTGGATATGTCCGCCGAAGCAAAATGAAGCCGGTTCCCGTGACGAAGTTACAGCGAACAAGAAGCCATTCCGTTACGGCGGAAGGAGGAGAGAGATCCGGTTCCACCCGGGGGACACAAAGACGCTATAGAGGGACCGGCTGATGGCCCGCCGGGCTAGAGGACCGTGTCCGCAGCTTTGGCAAGAAGCTTGGTAAGGACCCTTCCAGTGGCGTCCACTAACCCCACCACCTTCGGGTAGTTCATCCTCTTTGGGCCGATCACAGCGACGCTGGCAACCACAGTCTGTGCCGCGTGAACCGGGTACGCGACAATTGCGCAACTCTCAATTTCACCGACCCCATGCTCGGAGCCGATGAAAACCTGCACGCCTTTCGCCTGGAAGGTCTTGTCGAGGATCTTGAGCAGCTTGCTCTTATCCTGGAAGGTCACCAGGAGTGCCTTGAGCTGCTCAATGCTGGCGAATTCCGGCTCGTCGAGGATATTGGCCTGGCCTTCGATGAAAACCTCATGGTCTCCTTCGCCTACAAGCACCGTGTGACCCATCCGCAGCGCCTTGGCCAGCATGGCATCCATGCGGGTCTTTTCCTGCTGAAGCTCCTGTTCTATGCGTTCCCGGGCTTGGCGGAGATCCAGGTTCTTGAGCATGTCGTTGAGCATGCGGCTGTACCGATCGAGGCTCTCCTGATCGATCCGGTCATCGTCGTGAATGAGCTTGTTCTGCACCAGCCCGCTCGCCGATACGAGCAAGACGACAATGCGGTTCTCTGCAACCTTGATGAACTCAATGGCCCTGAATCGCCGTTCAGGGGCGGTTGCGGCGGTCACGACGCCCGCCTGATGAGATAGTTCGGCCAGCACGGAAGACGATTGCCGTAACATCGACCGTACTTCGAGACCAGCAGCCTTTATCACCGATTCAATTGCAGCCTGCTCGTCGACGCAGACGTTTTGGTGGCCGCTGAGAAGGCTGTCCACATAGAGACGGTACCCGCGATCGGTCGGAATGCGACCTGCGCTCACGTGAGGCTGAGTAATGTACCCCATCTCCGTGAGATCGGTCATGATGTAGCGTATTGACGCGGGAGAGAGATCCACTCCCTTTTTCCGGGAAACCGTGCGGGAGCCTACGGGTTCGCCGGTGGCGATGAATTCCGAGACGATCGTTTTAAGTATGGTTTCCGCGCGGGATTCCAATCGATGCATGGGGTAAGACCCTCTGGCGACGGATCTGATCTTCCGATTGACACCAAATTAGTCATCGCGGACCAGCCCGTCAAGAAAAACCCGCCATGCCTCGGTCCGCGGCCTGAAGCCCGGCCGGAAGAGCCCGCGTACGTCGAGAGCAGCTTACAGCTGATGAAAATACGGTCTCATCTTGTCGTGAGCGCCGCGAGGAGCCGCGATGAGGGGACCGTCGATTCTCCTGCCTTCAAGGTATTCACCCAGATGGAAGGGACTTCCGTCGAAAAATCGGATTTCTCCTCCTGCAGCTTCCAGAATGATGCTGCCTCCTGCAAGATCCTGAACGCTTACGTTCTTCATGAGGCAGGCGTCGGCCGCGCCGCGCGCTACGTATGCCAAGTGTCCTGCGGAGGACCCGAAGTTGCGGACCTTGCCCGGAAATGTGGTCCGAAAGTCACGGTGAAAACGTGAATAGACCAGGAGCAGGCTCTCGTTATCTAAGGTGTAGTCTTCACGCACCCTGATAGGCACATCGTTGAGTAATGCCTCACGGTCCGCGTAAGCGGAGTAAAGCTCGCCGGTAACAGGGAGGTACAACAGGCCCATAACAGGCCAGAATTTCTCGAACAGCGCGACGCTGATGCCCCAGACAGGCATGCCGGCCTGAAATGAGGCGGCACCGTCGAGAGTGTCCAGAATCCAGAGGAAACGAGGGCAATTACCTTCCGCAAGATCTTCACCGCGCAGATCTCGAAGAAACGCATGCCCCTTGAAACTTCCCTTGATTTTGGACGAGATAAGCTCCCACGCGAAATTGTCGGCTTCCGTTACGAGTTCTTCATCGAACTTGCACTGCGGTTTGCATTTGCCGTACAGCTCCATGAGCCGTGAGCCGGCCTTGCGCAGGGTATTCTCGACGAACTCCTTGAGCGTCCAGAGTTCGGGCTCTGTTAACGATCTTTCCAACTCATCGGTCATGAACGACTCCACAGGTGATGTCGCGGGACGCAACGCCCGCGACGATGATCGCGGTGAACGATCTGACGCGGGAGGTTGCCGCGATGGTGATGTGATGGTAACCTGCTGACAGTCCAGGGTAATCTACGAAGAGAACAGGGGCAGTGTCAAGCGGGTCGTCACGTTTCCCGGAGAAGATCGACCAGTCTTTAGAAGCGGTGCCGGGAATATACAACAACATGGCTCGCGGGGGATCGGGGTAGGAACCGCCGGCGTCCGTAGTTGTGTTCCTGATTTGGCAGCTGGAATGGTTCTCGCACCGGCAATCGAACATGTACTATAGGAGGGAATTCCCGAGGGCAAGAATTAAAAAGCCGCGCACGCCCTGTTCCGTCACAAAGGCGCACACGGTGGATTACGATGGAGGGAAAGGCCTCAGCCTTCAAGGATGGCTCTGAGTTCTTTCAATTCCTTTTTGATCTCTCGAAGAATGTCTCGGTAATCAGCCTTTTCGACATCTTGGGCTTCATCCGAGTTGGTGACGACAGCTTCGTAATTTACGGTTTGGGGCTTTTGTTTTTCGGCCTTACTGGATTTCTTGGCCCGTTTTTCCGCGGCCTCTTGGCGTTTCATTTCTTGAAGACGCTTCTTAGCCCCTGCGATCGTGAATTTCTCGTCATAAAGCAGATGTTTGATCTCCAACAGCAGCTCAAGATCCTTCTTGTGGTAGAGCCGCTGTCTGGCTCTCGTCCGGGTGGGTTTGAGGATCTTGAATTCCGACTCCCAGTAACGGAGAACATACGGTTCTACGTCCAGTATTTCACTGACTTCACCGATTTTGAAATACTGCTTTTCGGGAATTGCCACAGTCATAACTTGACCACCCCTCAAATAAGGAATTCTCTGACCGGATCCTCCTTTTCAGGAAAGCCGTAACAGCCGAGCCGTTCCCGAAGCGACCACCCTGCGCGGTCGCGGCGGCTTCATTCACGCATTGCGGCACCCACTTCCCGGGTGAGCAACTCCGCAATTTGCGAATGGACCTCCTGCACTTCCGCGTCGGTCAGAGTTCGATCCTCAGACTGGTATCGTATCCGGAAAGCCAGACTCCGAAAGCCTTCAGGGATCGATTCTCCACGATACAAATCAAACAAGATCACGGAGTCGATGATATCATGCCCCAAGCGTGAAATCAACTGTTTAATCGTGTCTCCTGAAACTTTTTCTTCAACGATGATGGATAAATCCCTTTCCACATAAGGGTAGCGGGGGATAGGCTTGAAAACGCTTTCCTTGCACCCTGCAACGAAAAGAGGCTCTACGAAAATCTCGAATATCTGCACCGTCGCCTCAAGCCCATGTTCACGGGTTTTTGCCGGCAACAGCTCGCCCAGATAGCCTACCGTCCGACCTTCGACCACCAGATCCGCGGACTTGCCGGGATGGAGGAACGGCGCCTTAGACGGCACGTACACTGCGTCCTTCACACCCAATCCATCCAGCAGCGTCTCCACGGCCCCTTTGATATCGTAGAAATCTACGTCTCGTGTGAGATCAACAGCGCCGCGCGTATTAATCTCACCGCGGTTAAAATGCCACAATTCCGGATACCTGCGACCGGTCGCCAAACCAGCGAGTATCAGGTCTTCGCGGGGCAGTTCTTCGTCCGGTACGGGTGTGAAGACTTTACCCACCTCGTAGAGCCTGAGGTTTGTCGAGCGAAAGCTCACATTGCGTTTCATCACCTGGAGCAAACCGGGTATCAATGACGTACGCATTACAGCAAGATCCTCGCTCAGCGGGTTCAGGAGTTCCAACTCTTCAGCCGTTTCAGCGAGGTAACAAAATTCGCGAGCGGCCTCTCGCGAAACGAACGACATGGTCACCGCCTCTACGTACCCGCCCGCGTTCATGAGATCGGCCACCTTGGAGATTCGGTTATGGTTGACTCTCGTATGGTCGGGCGCGGATCGATACCGAGGGGTCGTGATGGGGATG
The DNA here is from genome assembly GCA_020216785.1 of Desulfomonile sp. GTDB lineage: Bacteria > Desulfobacterota > Desulfomonilia > Desulfomonilales > Desulfomonilaceae > JAIWNO01. Next base: position 8,026 of record JAIWNO010000219.1, on the reverse strand, counting down.
TTCTGGAAGCCGTAAATCCGGGCAACCTCTTCGATCATGTCGACTTCCCGCTCCAGGTCCCATCGCCACGAAGGAGGCGTTGCGGTCACCATATCGCTGTCGGAACCATCCACATGGATGCTCAGGCGTCGGAGATAAGAGACTACCTCGTCCTTGGTCAGACTGGTTCCGAGGACGTGGTTGACGCGGCTTGTTCTTACGGTAACCGGCGACCGAACGATCGGGTTGGGATACACATCGAGAGAGCCGGCAAGCACCGTCCCGCCTGCCAGTTCACTAATGAGGTCAGCCGCTCGGTCCGCAGCCCAGAAAGTGCCTTCAGGATCGACTCCCCGCTCGAATCGATACGACGCCTCAGTGGACATCCCCAAGGCTTTGGCGGTTCGACGGATGCCGAACCGCTCGAAGCACGCGCTTTCGATGAGCACCGCTTCAGTGCCGTCGTGGATTTCACTGTTGAGCCCACCCATGATCCCGGCCAGCGCCACCGCACGCTTACCGTCGCGGATGGTGAGCGCATTCGGTGGGAGTTTGCGCTCCTGACCATCCAACGTAACAAAATCCTCATCAGGGTCGGCGCGGCGCACAACGATCTTGCGGTCCTGGAGGAACTCGTAGTCGAACGCGTGGAGCGGCTGGCCGCATTCCATGAGGACAAGGTTCGTCACATCCACCACGTTGGAGATCGGCCGCATTCCGGAGCGGTAAAGCCGCAGGCACACGGTGAAAGGTGACGGGCCGATCTTTACGCCTTCCACGAGCCGCGCGACGTACCGAGGACAGAGGTCCACATCGGGGACTTCTATGGACATCTTGTCCCCAATGTGCTGCGACGATTCGGCGATGCGCACGTGAGGCCTTCGCCAGGGGCGATTGGTCAGCGCTGCGACTTCACGGGCAATACCTATTATGGAAAGACAGTCCCCGCGGTTAGGCGTAATACCGACGTCGAGCACCCAGTCGTCAATGATAGGCAGCGCCTCCGTAAGCAGAAGACCCGGCTTTGTCCCTGGCTCGAACACCAGAACGCCCGAGGCGTCGTCGCCGAGGTCCAATTCCTTTGCCGAACAAATCATTCCCGGCGACCGGACGCCCTTGATCGAACGCTCGGAGATCTCGAGGCCGGAAGGCAACACCGCGCCAGGTGCGGCATATGGGACGATCTGTCCGATCCGGATATTGGGCGCGCCGCACACCACTGTTTCCATCCGGTCGCCGAGACTGATACGTGCGAGGCTGAGCGTTTCCGCGGACGGATGTGCGCTGATTTCCTCTATTCTCGCTGTGTAGACCCGGTCGAGCGAATCCCCCACCCGGGTGACCGCCTCAACCTCGATCCCGCCCATTGTAAGCACATCCGCTATCTGAGCGGGTGACTGGTCGATTTCCACGAATTCTTTCAGCCAATTGAAGCTGACGAGCATTCCCGTCGCAACCTTTCACCAATCAGAGTTGAGTAAGAAAACGGACGTCGTTCTCGTAGAAGGTGCGGATGTCCGGTACACCGTACTTAAGCATCGCCACCCGCTCGATACCGATGCCGAATGCGAACCCGGTATATCGCTCCGGATCGTAGTCCACAAAACGATAGATTTCGGGATCGTTCATTCCCGAGCCAAGAATCTCCAGCCACCCCGTATTGGAGCACGTCCGACATCCGGAGCCACCGCAGATCACGCACTGGATGTCCACTTCGGCAGAAGGCTCCGTAAAGGGGAAAAAGCTCGGGCGAAACCGCAGATCGACACCTGCCCCGAAATACTCGTGCACAAACGCCACGAGTACACCCTTGAGGTCGGCAAAAGAGATGCCCTCATCGACCCAGAGACCCTCCACCTGCATGAACATCGGCGAGTGTGTCATGTCCGCGTCCCTGCGATAGACCTTACCAGGGCAAATAATCCGCACAGGCGGCCGCTGTTTCTCCATGACGCGGGTTTCGACCGGCGATGTGTGCGTCCGCAGGACAACGTTGTCCGAAAAGTAGAACGTGTCTTGCATATCGCGGGCCGGATGGTCCCTAGGGATGTTAAGTGCCTCGAAGTTGTAGTAATCAAGCTCGACATCAGGCCCTTCAGCGAGTTGAAAGCCGAGGTCCCGGAAGATTTCAATCATATCCTGGGCCACGCGGTGCAAGATGTGCCGCCGACCGAGCATCATCCGCCTGCCGGGCAGCGTGACATCAACAACATCCTCCGCAAGGGCCCGCATTTCGGCATTTCGACGCACTTCCACGAGGATACGGTCGAATTCCTCCTCGAGTTCCGCCTTGATTGTGTTGGCAAGTTGGCCGAGCGCGGCCCGGCGGTCCGGGGGCAAGTCTTTAAGTCCACGCAGGAATTGCGTAAGGTCGCCCTTGCGTCCCAGCACCTTCACGCGAGCTTCTTCCACGGCCTTTTCGTCGGTCAGGCGCCCGATAAGGCTAAGGGTTTCCGTTCTGAGGTTTCTCAGTTGGTCTTCCATGTTACCCGTCCGGCAAAGGAATGCCGACTCGAGGGCGGTGTCCGGAACAGGACCGTCTCTGAACGGCTCTCTTTGTGGGGAGTGGTCATGCGGCCCGAACGACCGCATCCACAAACCGTGATGGATCGCGTTTCGTCACTAGGCGAGAGCTTGTTTCGCCCGCTCGACGACTTGGCTGAACGCCGCGGCATCCGATACGGCGAGATCCGCGAGGACCTTGCGATCCAACTCTATGGCGGCTTTCTTAAGCCCTTCCATGAAGCGGTTGTACGGTAGGCCGAGGCTCCGACACGCGGCGTTAATCCTCGTGATCCAGAGACGCCGGAACTCCCGCTTTCGCACCCTTCGGTCGCGGTACGCGTAGCAAAGACCCTTTTCGACTGTCTCTTTGGCCTGCTTCAGGGTGCGAGACCGACCACCAAAGTATCCTTTTGCTGCCTTGAGTATTTTCTTTCGTCTGGCCCGGCGGGCGGGCGAACTTCGTGCTCTGGGCATCACCAACTCCTTGGATATCACAAAGAATCACCGGCTCAGGCAGTCTGTCTATCCCGGCCGGATCGATTGGCTCAATTGCACGGTCTCACCCGTAAGGAAGCAATTTGCGAATCTGATTGTGGTCCTTGCTGTCGAGGAGCGTCATTTTTCTCAGATTGCGCTTACGCTTGGTGGACTTACTGGTGAGGATGTGGCTGTGATAGGCCTTCTTCCTCCGGATCTTGCCGCTTTTAAGAAGGGTAAACCTTTTTGCGGCTCCACGGCATGTTTTCAGCTTGGGCATCTCAGCTTCTCCCAAAAGTCAATGCATAACGTCAACCGGCGGGCCGCCGCGTTCGTTGAAGAAGGAACGATCCCACCGGCTGTCGGAGGTGCTCTGCGATAAGGGAACAGTCGGCTGTGCCGACTGTTCAAGCCTAAACATTAATATTTACCCGATTTCGACTTCAGACGCAAACTCTTTCTGCGCGTCGTGGTACGCTTTGGGAAACAGCCTCAAAACCCCCCGGCGGGAACCAAAAGTCGTCCGAAATCAGGAAATAAGCTGTATCCCCTGAGGGTGGCTCTGACGTATAATGTTGGAGCGCCGAAGGCGTAAGCAGTTTTGATCATTCATCTTTATACTGATTTCATGCGAGAAAGGACAAGAACCTCTTGTTGCTATGCGGATGAGACTTCTTGGGTCCCGCAGGAACCACTGTAACTGGTCCCGGTCAATTTATTGCCGGAGGAAGGATATCTCGGGGATTGAGCGTCCTGAAGGAGCGACAGACAAACCTGTTCCGAATGGCATTCAGCCGTCCCTTCAGGACTCAAAGGAATGGGGGTATTCAATGAGGGTTTACTTTGTTCAAACTGCTCCGGAATTAGGCTCCGCCAGGACCTCCGCCCATCCAGCCCGGCCCCATGCCGCATCCGCGACCGCCAGGGCCACGACCATGGTGGCCAAATCCGCCGCCATGTCCCATACCAAGCATAGGCCCAGCCTTCTTGAGCTGTTCAGGGGTCAGCAGGGCCCTGATCTGCTTGCCGAGAGCGCGGCGCTCGGAGTTCATCTTGTCCTTGATCGCCTGCATTTCGTCGATCTTCTGCTCCAGGGCCTGCCTGTCAGGAGTGGCCTTGGAGGTAATCTCCAACAGCTCGATGCGTTTCTTGCCCATCTCCGCCCGCAGCGGCTCGGTCTTCTTGAGGAACTCCAAGCGAAGCGCGCTCATTTTATCCTGCTGCTCCGGGGTCAGTTGGCTCATCCAGTACCCCCGGCCGCCGAATCCGGGGCCACCCAGGCCTTTTTCCGCATAGGCGAACACGGCAATCCCAAGAACCATCACCGACGCGAGTGCAACAAAGAGCGGTTTTTTCATCATACCAAGCATCTCCTTTCATGCTGTGTTTCGCTTCCTGCTATGCACTACCGTTGAGGGAGGCAAATCCCGCGGAATTTTTTGGGCCCTGAAACAAAAAAAGGAACGCTCCCCAAGAAGGGAGCGTTCCCCTCTTTAGGAATTAGCGCCGGTTATTGAGGGGGCCGCAGCGGAGGACCCGGCTCACCTTCCGGTGGCGGCGGTGGAGGGCCAGGCGCCGGTCGGCCTCGATGCTTATGCTTAGGACCGGCGCCCATTCCCATACCCATAGGTCCGCACCTACGGTCCTTCAGATAGGTTACGAACGCCGCGCGCTTGTCTTCCGGCAACTCAGAGATGATTTTGCTTAGCCGCGCCACGGCCTTTCGCTCCGTGTCCGCGTGCATTGCGACCAGTTCGTCGATAGCCCTGTCAGCCGCTGCAGGATTGCCGGGCTCCCGGACAATGATGTCGAGAATTTCTCTATGTTTCTGAAGAAATTTCGGCTGGTTTTGCATCATGCTGCGACCCCACTCCTTTGCCAATGTGCGGCGCATTTGCTCGAGTTCGGCTTGATTCGAAAGAGGTTTTATCGATCCCTCGACAGGGGCGGGCGGCGTGTGCCACCAGAAATGCCACAGAAGCGTACCGGCAACCGCAGCGTTCAGAACAATGGAAAAGATAAACAACCCAGTGAGAACAGCGCTTTTCATTGGCCGTTCTCCTCGCTCCCGTTATCCGTCAGCAAATCGGCGAACGATGGCGCCTGGGTGACCAAGGTATATTCCACCGCGTCTTCGGAGCGATCCGGGATGAGCATTGAGCTTATGCTTCGTCCCGCCAGATTGCCCAAACCCACGGCAGCCAGCGTGATCATCGCAACCAGAGGTACACGCGTCCACGCGGGCAGGAGGACGCGATCACGCCGCCGCTGCCGGTCCACACGTTCCTTGACGCGTTCTGCCAGACCTACCGGAGGTTGAGTTCGGCCAACTGTGTGAAACTCCCGGTTAAGCGCTTTCACACCATCTCTGAACGAACGGCATTCCGGACACGCGGCGAGGTGCTTTTCAAGCTCCTCGGTCAGCGCGCGATCGAGGTCGATATCGACCTGCCTTGACAACTGCTTTCGGTAATGCTCGCAGTTCATGACCTATGCCTCCATGTACCTATACCGTTCATTCAAGCGATTCCCGCGACCGAATTCTCATCATTGTTCGACTTCTTCCAAAATCTTCGAGCGCGCCCGATAGATGAGCGATTCTACCGCAGAAGCCGACGTGTGCAAAATCTCGGCTATCTCCGCGTAGCTCAAACCCTCTACCGCTTTGAGCATGAGCGCCGTGCGTTGTTTTTCGGGAAGCTTCGCGAGGGCCTGCTGCACGAGCTGCGTCCGTTCCTTGGAAAGAAGAGTCGTTTCAGCGTCCGGCATTTCGTGTGGAAAGTTCTCTTCCTCAGCATTGTCGCGATCTTCTGCCGCTTGGGTCCGCGTCAGGAACCGCGCGGCCTTCCTCTTGAGATGCGCCAGTACGTTGATACTCTGATTGCGGGCAATGGCAAGAAGCCACGTCTTGAACGCGGCCTTCGAGGGGTCGAACCCATCGAGATTTCTGAAAACCCTGAGAAATGTTTCCTGAACGACATCTTCGGCCTCGTGCGCGCTACCTGTCACTGAGAACGCAACCCGATATACCAAGCCTATATACCGGTCCACCAATGCGTTGAAGTGAGCCTCTGACCCGTCCCGAGCCTCCTTCACGAGTATTTCGTCACTAAGATATCCCTGGTCTCGCATCATGCTCTTTCGTCCGGCGGTTGCCACCCCGTGACGGAAATTCTGATATCGACGACTCTTACAGTGGTAATCCCCCGGCAAGGCTGGGGAAGTGATCAGATTTGTTACAGCAAAGCGCTGGGTTGAGCAATACAGGGAGCGCACCCGGAAAACGTTTACCTGTACAGAGGTCGGAGTTCCCTGTCGAACCTGTCATGGCGACCCCGCTGAAAAACAGGGAAAACAATCTCGGCCGCGGCGAAAGAGTTCTTTGCAGATTCAGCCGCGCCGGAATATGACCTCTCAGGGATTCATACGAGAAGAGTATCAGGGGAAACATCCATGCGCGGCTTAGGGTACCCTCATAGCATGGGCGCTTTCGCAAAACACCCTTTTTCCGATCTGCCGCCGGACAGTCAGAACCAGCCCCTCAGGACCCTCTTTGCAGCAACCACCCACTTCTTCGGCGGCTTCACGGGGTTGTTGTCGCAGGCGACCGATCCCAATGCCGCGAAGATAGGGTACGCTCTGTTGGAGATTGCCCACGCCGTCGTTCAACTGCTCTCCAAAGGGGGCCTTCCGGGAAGCGCGGGGGCAAGGCCCGGGTGCGCTCAAGAACCTCGCTTCTCGCCTCTTGGAGGCTTGGCGTACTCTCCCTCTGACCCGCGACATCATAGACCGGATCATGCACGCGCGGTCCCGGATCAGATTCTGTCCCGATACCTCTTGACCGGCGTCGCGCTCAGGTCGGCTTCCCCCTCGCATGCACCCATGATCTGGACTCACTTCCTTGATGGTCATTCGATCGACAGGGCAGAGCATTGCTCCTGCCCGTCGTCCCCCGATCTCCTGCAGAACAAACAGCCATGTCCGCCCCCAACAACCTTTCGCCCTTCATCGCTGTTGGTCTGCCGAACTTGTTGACATAAGAGAGCAAAGAGGCTAACAATAACACGATGCGACGGAGTCGCGTGTTTTCTCTGAAAAGGAAACGCCGCAGCCTTATGAAATCACGCCCGTTGCACCACCGTAGCTTTAAGCGCCCGTAGCTCAGCTGGATAGAGCGTCTGACTACGGATCAGAAGGTCGGGAGTTCGAATCTCTCCGGGCGCACCAAAAAACATTTAGGATTCAGACACGATCTGGAATCAGGAAGCTAAGGAAATTCATAACTGGGGCGGAAGTCGACGATATTAACCCGAAACACGCGTGGGCGGGCCGATTTAAGGTGAGTTCTTATTCGGTGTCCGGCGCATGTGGTGGTTTTCGGCTCGTCAGGGGCAAGATACGCACTCTTAATTTGGCTTCATCCAGAATGATGAGGGTACCTTCTTCAAGCAATGCCTCACACTGCTTCAGCACACCGATGACGGCTTTTTCCAGGTGATCTGGAGTCGCGTCCTGCGTTCGAACTTGGATGACGCTGGGGGCACCGGCTTGCGTCACGCCTGAATCGCCCCGAAATCCAGGTCGTGAGTGAATACGATATACTCATTGGAACGGACCCATTTCATGGTAGTGCGGTCCGTCGCTCATGCATTTCCGACAGCTGATGCCGTTCGGGAATTCTCTAGTGCGTTTCCGGCAGCTGCACGTCAATTCTTTGCTTTCCGACAGGAAGGTCAACTTATGAGTCAGTCACCGCCTGAAATACTTCGTCGCGGAGACGAAAACGGCAACGGCATGATTGCCCGATTCGAACTTGCCTCGGGTCGCGAGATATTCGGGTGCGCCACAAAAAACGTCTACGGCGGCGCCTGGGATGTAGGCCCCACCTGGAACTATCTGGTGACCGGCGACAAGCTTTTCCTCGTGGATTCCGGCCGCAGAGGCATGGGGCAGCCGCTCTTAGAGATGATCCAAGCAGCGGGCTTTGCCCCCGGCGATTTGCAACATGTTGTCCTCTCGCACGGCCACGAAGATCATGACGGCGGTCTAGCCGACCTGACCCGCC
>JAIWNO010000218.1 GCA_020216785.1 Desulfomonile sp. | reverse complement strand
AAGTGAGGGTTCAGGTGCACGCTCATCCGGTCTATAACATGCTGAATCGAGTCGATCCTTCGCTTGCGCCGGCAGAAGACAAGGCGAACGTGCCGGCCTCGTGTTGGCATTGTCCGATGCCGGGTTGGTTCGCAAAGAAGTTCTGTCCCGAGTACCACGCGGAAAAGGCAAGATTGACGGCCTCGGCTGTCGGCAACTCGCACCATCCGTTCGACAGCGGAATTCGGATACTTCATCATCCCGGCCATGCTCCGGACGCTCTCACCATAGTTATAGACGGCGAGGCGGTGCTGGTAGGAGATACCGCCCTTCCCGACATCACGCCACACCCCACACGAGAACACTTCTTTGAGCTGACCAAGGGCGTACTCGCTGACGGATACGTCGAAGCCCAGCAACTTTACGGATTACGGACCTATATACGATCGCTCAAGAAGCTCAGGAAGTTAGCCCAGGAGCAGAGCAACACAATCCTGCTGCCAGGACATCGGCTCTTTTACAGGGCCCAGTGGAATCAATTGGACTTGGCCGCCAGGGTTGACGAACTGATCGAGCACCACATCCGGCGGTGTTCGGATATCCTCGATCTATTGGCGGATTCTCCCCGCACAGCTGAAGAAGTTGCGACCGCATATTTCGAGGCCGGATTGCTGGAGGGATTTGGGATCAATCTTGCTACTAACGAAATCCTCAGTCATTGCGAACTCATGGAGATTACGGGGGACGTGGTTTTTGATGGCGACGGTCGATTTGTTGCTACCGGGCACCGGAGGTTCGAGTCCTTCATCAACGAGCTTTCATAGATGAGGGATCGAATCTAGAATCGGGAGTTCCGCTTTCGCAAAATATCGAAGATCTCTTCAGCACGCTCTTCGGTTGCTTCCACCCAAATGAGCAGCTCACCCCTTTCGAAAGCGCAGCCGAACTCCTTTCCGAGGGCCTCCAAATATTTATCCGTGAGTTTCTTCGGGTCTATTCCCAATGCGGCGATTACTGTCCCGTAGCGCTCCCTTCCTTCGTCTTCGTTGAAGAATACCATACCTTCCTCGGGTAATTTTGCAGGCTTAATACCAGTGCGCAATGGAAGCTGCGAGGCGACCGGGCGCCTCATCTTGTCGCCTCTTTCATACCAATGTTCATCCCGGCAAGCAAGCCTCTGACCGGCTCTAAGCAACCTGAAAACGAGCCACCAGCAGAAACGGCCCCCATGACACCGTGATCGCCCTGACCAATGACGCGGGAAGGAAAAGATGGTCGGCTGAATATCAGTGTCTCAACTCCTTCCGCTCCACAAGAGTGCTCTGTCTTCATCACCAAGCACAAGCGGCTGCACTTGACCGCCGATAGAGATGATGCTAGGTTGCTCGGCTGAAATACTTCGTGAGGCGGACACCGTGAAAGGCGTTGTACTTGCCGGCGGACTAGGCACAAGGCTCCATCCGCTCACCAAAATAACCAATAAACACTTGCTTCCGGTGTACAACAGACCGATGGTGACCTACCCGGTCGAATGCCTCGTGAAAGCCGGTGTGGACGACATTCTCGTGGTGACGGGCGGGAACCATCCCGGGGACTTCCTGCGGCTGTTGGGTAACGGGCGGGAACTCGGTGCACGCACGATCAGCTACGCTTATCAGGAAGGAGAAGGCGGCATTGCGGCTGCCCTTTCTCTCGCCGAAAATCATGCCGCGGGCGGGCCGGTGTGCGTCGTTCTCGGCGACAACATTATCGAAAAAAACATCATTGCCGCTGCGGAGGACTTCAGAAGGCAGGGAAAAGGGGCAAAAATCCTCCTCAAGAAGGTGGACGACCCTCAGCGCTTCGGGGTAGCCGTGTTCGAGGGGGATAAGGTTGTGAGCATTGTCGAAAAGCCTGTGAACCCACCATCATCGTACGCGGTGACCGGCATTTACATGTACGATTTCCAGGTATTCGACTTCATCCGGACGCTTACTCCCTCCCAGCGCAACGAGCTGGAAATCACCGACGTCAACAACCTCTATATACGACAGGGGACGCTCACCTGGAGTGAACTCGACGGGTGGTGGACCGACGCGGGAACGTTCGACTCGTTGCTCAGGGCTTCAAACCTCGTCCGGGACGGCGGCGCAAACAAAGTGTGAATCGAATGCAACACGTCAAGTTTACCCCTCCGTCTACACGATGCATCGACGGTGTGATCATCCACTCGCTCAAAGTCATACCCGATGAGCGGGGACGCGTGATGGAGATCCTACGGGCCGACGACGAGTTCTTTCCAGGGTTTGGGCAGGTGTATCTCACCACGGTATACCCCGGCGTTGTGAAGGCCTGGCACTACCACAAACATCAAATCGACTGTTTCACCTGCGTCCGGGGCATGGTGAAGGTCGCGCTCTACGACGACAGGGAAGGCTCCCCGACGAGGGGATTGGTCAACGAGATCTATACAGGGGACCATAAGCCGTGCCTGATCGTCATTCCCGCGGGTGTGTACCACGGCTGGAAATGCATATCGCAGTGCGAAGCCTTTATCATCAATGCGCCGTCTCGACCGTACAATTACATCGACCCCGACGAATATCGCACAGATCCGCATGAAAGCGGGATCCCGTACGACTGGTCCCGAAAAGACGGTTGACATGGTAAAATGATTGCGAAGCCGGCGGAAATCATTACCAACCCCATTTCATCGAGGCGGCAATGAAACTCCTCGTTACAGGGGGCTGCGGGTTCATTGGGTCGAATTTCATCTTGGAGATGCTCGCCGAGTATCCCGACCTTTACATCGTGAACCTGGATCTACTTACGTACGCTGGCAACTTCGAAAACCTCCAGGACACCATTCCGTACGGCGATCGGCATCGCTTCGTAAGGGGAGACATCGCTGACCGGGAATTAGTTGATTCGCTCATGTGCAACGGGATTGACGCAGTGGTGAACTTTGCTGCGGAATCGCACGTTGACCGGTCGATCATCGATGCATCCGCGTTCGTGAGAACCAATGTGCTCGGCACTCAGGTCCTGCTTGACGCGTGCCGCCGCCACGGAGTCGGCCGATTCGTTCAGGTGTCTACAGACGAGGTGTACGGCTCGCTCGGACCGGACGGGGCGTTCACGGAGTGTCATCCGCTCGCGCCCAATAGTCCCTATTCTGCCACCAAGGCCGCAGCAGATCTGCTTGTGCGCTCGTATCACAAGACGTACGGTATAGACGCAGTCATCACGCGGTGTTCCAACAATTACGGTCCGTACCAGTTCCCGGAGAAGCTCATTCCCCTCATGATCACCAACGCAATGGTGGATGCACCGCTGCCGGTCTACGGTGACGGCCTCAACGTCCGAGACTGGATTCACGTGCGGGATCACTGCCGTGCAGTGGATCTTGTGCTGCGAAAAGGCTGCGCAGGCTCCGTCTACAATGTCGGAGCGAACAGTGAGTACCCGAACATAGAAATCGTTCGATACATCCTGAGCCGCCTGGGCAAGCCGGAATCACTGATTCGATTTGTGAAGGATCGGCCGGGTCATGACCGTCGGTACGCAATGGACGCAACGCTCATCCGCGAGGAACTGGGCTGGGAACCCGAGGCGGATTTCGAATCAGGGCTCGATCAAACCATATGCTGGTACATTGAGCACGAAACATGGTGGCGTCGTGTTAAGAGCGGCGAGTATCTCACCTATTACGACACGTGGTACACGGAGCGCCTTGGGGGCAAGGAAGCCGGCATCGGCCGCGGGGAGTGATGTCTTATTCGCCCGGGATCGTCTTGTTAGGTAGTACGCCATCCCAAACGTCAAATCGTCCCGCGATGGGTGGTAGTGGAGTACCCGCAGGTGCGCCATTCAAAGCCGGGCCGACACACGGGTCGGCCCCTACTGAACACTGTCGATGCACCCCGCTAGAAAACCCATTGATATGAAGTCCTCAATAGAACCATCGAGAGGATAACTCCCTACTATCATATGCATATACAACGACGTCAAACCCGCCGAATCATGATCGGCTCCGTCCCTATTGGCGGTGGTTCACCCATTGCGGTGCAATCCATGACCAGCACCAATACGCGGGATGTGGACGCGACCGTGCGCCAGATCAAACGACTCGTTCGAGTCGGGTGCGAAGTCATACGCCTCGGGGTACCCGACATGGACGCGGCCCGTGCTCTCGGTGCAATCCGGCAACGAGTGCAGGTCCCCGTCGTAGCGGATATCCATTTCGACTACAGGCTGGCGCTGGAGGCACTCGAGCAAGGCGTGGACGCGCTCCGCCTTAATCCCGGCAACATCGGCAACCGCGCGAAGGTGCAGGCAGTGACCAGGGCGGCGGCGGAGCGGGCAGTCCCGATCCGGATCGGAGTGAATTCCGGCTCTGTTGAACGAGCACTCCTTAAACGGTACGGCGGCCCCACGCCGGAAGCAATGGTCGAGAGTGCTCTCGGGCACGTGGCTATCCTGGAGCGGGAGGGATTCCACCAGATCAAGATCTCACTCAAAGCGTCCGATGTAAGCCGCACCCTTGACGCATACCGCATTATGGCGCAGAGGGTAGACTATCCGCTTCACGTGGGAGTGACTGAGGCGGGAACGCTGGTGCAAGGGACCGTCAAGTCAGCAATGGGCATCGGGCTGCTCCTCGCGGAGGGGATCGGCGACACCATCCGCGTGTCCCTCACTGCTCCACCGGAGGAAGAGGTCCGCGTCGCATACCACATCCTTCGGGCACTCGGAATCAGACGCCGGGGCGTCGAGCTGGTTTCTTGCCCGACTTGTTCGCGGACGGAAATCGACCTCATGGGGCTGGCTCGCAAGGTGGAGCGGGCTGTGTCCGGCGTCAAGGCGCCACTCACGGTCGCGGTCATGGGCTGTATCGTAAACGGTCCGGGCGAAGCCAAGGAAGCCGACGTCGGCATTGCCGGCGGCCACGGACGAGGCATCCTGTTTCGTAAAGGCAAGGTGCTCGGAACCTTCGCGGAAAAGAACCTCCTGCCCGCGCTTCTCGCAGAAGTGGAACGCTTGGAGCGCGAAGCCGAACCTCCCGGCAATTCTCGAAACATCCAATGAAACTTCAAGTGGATTGAAATGTCGAATTTTCATGATTAAGGAGAGCCGCGTGCACTAACCGCGTGTACGCTGATATTTCATTTCCATGTGCCCGCATAAATGGGATGGTCTTCAGCAGCTGCAAGAAGCAACTCGCATAACGTGAAACCTTGTGAGAACACGGAGGTGATTTGCAATGGGTGAAAAGAAAACGGAAACAGAGCTTTGGAGAAGAAAATTTGAGCCCGTAACCGACTGGAAGCCTGCCGCAGGGATGTCCAGCCCGTCTTCCGGCACGCGTGCACTGATTGAAGAGGCTCTGGAAGGACTTGGGAAGAGCAAGGATGCTCTGACGAAGATACTGGAACCGTTCAGCGAAGACGCCAAGACAAAAATCAAGGATCTCGTCGGGAACGTCGAAGAGATTGCGTCGAAATCATCCACTGAGGCCAGGACGTTTCTGGCAAACATTTTGGGCGCGCTGGAGCAAAAGATCAGACCAAAACAATAGCTATTGGAATTTTCGAAGGCAACGAAGTGTTGACACGCCGGTGATGCCACCGGCGTGCCGGGGGACTGTGATCCCTTTCTTTGAAACCTATTGGAAAACGTGGTAAACGGCGGCGAAGGCTGATGTTCGGCGATTCCCTGAACACGATAACCAGGACGCCGGGCAGAAGGATTGAAAAAATGAGAACGGTTAAAAGGAGGCACAAAATGAATCGACGACGCGGAAGAAACAAGCACGGACCAAGGAACTTCCTCGTCCCGGCGATGCGGGCACACACCAAGCCGGGACCGCACCGGGACAAGAGGAAGGAGGCAGCCCGCAGAGCTTGCCGTGGCAAACTGAGGCCGGATGTTTTATCGACATCCGGCCTTTTTGTTGATCCGAGCGGAACTGGCGGGCCGTTGTCCGCGCGTACGTCAATCCGTAAGCGCGTGCAGCGAAAACGGATGCGCGGAGCGCATGGCGTTTGCCTGCTGCAATTGACCCGAGGCGGGGGTAATCCATGCGCGGGGAGTGGCCGTTCCCAAGCCCGTGAACGGACTCAGCGACTTTCCAACAAAAAGGGCGGGATAGTTCCCGCCCTTCATCAAGTCATCTCTTTGTCTCGACTTATCGCTCAAACAGCTTGATGTTGATGCCGTTGGGGTCAGTGAGCGATGCGTAGCTGATGCCGTCAGTCCCGAAACGGGTAACCGATAGGGTGAAGCCTTTGGCCTTCAATTCTTGTATCTGCGTGGACAGGTCCGTCACCCGAAAGCTGAGCCCGGAAACGCCACCGGACCCTATGCCCGCGTCAATCGACTTCGTATGGCAGATTTCAAGCTTGTATGGCGTGCCTTCCTTTTCCAGACACACCATGTCCAACTCGCCCGACAATCCCAAGCTCGTCTTGAAGCCCAGCTTTTTATAGAAGTCGATCGTCTCTTCGGGTTTGCTCGTAGCGATCGCAATGGGGAGAGTGCGCTCTTTGATGACTGCGCCGGAATGGGCCGATGATTCGGCATCCGTGTTGTAAGCGATCAGAATTGCCAAGACTACCAGGAACATAATCGAGCATGTAAACCCGAGAAAGAGTCGCCTTACGTGGCCGGAAGGCAGCCTCATGCGTATCCAACCTCCTTGAAGGCTCCACGGGGAGATACACCCTCTCCGCTACGGAAGCCAGCAAAATATACACGAAAACCGATGTAAAAGCAAGGCCCAAGATGCCATTGCTTTAACCGAAAATAAAAAAAGCGGTCAACCAGTCAGCATCGCGCGAATTTCCCGGAACTGTGCAAACTCAGTTCCATTCTTGCCGTACCTTAATCGACCATGAATTTGGAAAGCTGCCACAATCAAGCGTCTTCCGTCAAGCCTAAAATCCCTGAGTCAATTCCGGCGCTGTTCTAGGACGTACGCGTACCGTGAAGCCGCTTCAGAAAAGTGTAGGGAAAGGCGTGCCCACGCCCTGCTCCCCCTGGAGCATCTCCAGGGCTTTCGCTATCGCCTCGTCGTCCCGCAGGCTCTCCAAATCAAGGCCGCGAGGCCGAGTGCCCTTTTCCTGAGGATTGGCGTCTTCCAGTCGGACATCGGGTTCGATCCCTCTGCCGTCAATGTCCCGTCCGTCCGGAGTGTAGTAATGAGCTGTCGTCAGCCGAAGGGCCATGTCGTTACGCATCTGATACACGCCTTGCACCGAAGCCTTTCCAAAGCTCGGTTCGCCGATCACCACCATATCGGGCCGAGCGCGAATCGCAGCCGCAAGGATTTCGGCAGCACTGGCCGTCCCCCGATTCACGAGCACAGCCACAGGGATGTGGGCGAAAGGCGCTCGCCCAGTGGCCATGAATTCCCGGTTGAGGCTCGCATTCCGTCCGCGCAAAAACGTCATAGGACCGGATGGAACAAACATGTCCGCCACCTGGATTCCCTGGTCGAACAGGCCGCCGGGATTATCCCGCAGATCCAGCACCAGCCCGTTCAACTTGCCTCGCGAGGACCCAGTCAATTGCCGCAGTGCACGGGCAACTTCCGGGGCAGTGCTATTCTGGAAGTTGACGATCCTCAAATACCCGATCCCTCCCGGCAGCATGAGGTGACGAACCGGCGAGATTCGAATCGACTGGCGTTTAAGCGTTATTTGTCGAGTATCGTCACTCCCGCGCAGCCGCAAGGTGAGACGGATCGGCGAGCCCGCACGGCCCCGAACCTTGCCGAGGACTTCAATCAACGGCAGGTCGTGAATCGGTTCACCATCAATGGCCAGTACCATGTCGCCCGCCTTGATTCCCGCGTCGAACGCGGGCGATCCCTCGAAGCAGGAAATCACAACGTAATCACCGTCGCGCTGGGCGACCGCCATACCGATACCGCCAAATCTGCCCGACGTGCTGACGTCCAATTCCTTAAGCATACGAGCGTCCAATAGGGCGCAGTTGGGATCCAGCTCTTTCAGCACGAGTTTGAGTGCGCTTACCACGAGCGCGCGCCGGTCGATATTGCACTTAGCCGCGATTCGCTCGATGGTCCCGAGCAGACATGTCGCCGGATCTGCAGTGCAATCGACCCATCGGGGGAGATCTTCCGTGCAGTGGGGCGGAAGAGCGAACATGAGACGCCGGCCGGCGACTCCATACAGTTCTTCCTCGTTCCTTGCTTCCACATAATGGTCCCGGATGAGACGCACCGCTTCCAGGAATAGTACTGACGTCGAGTCCGCGAATTGCCGATCAACCCGGTCACTGTTCGGCCACTGCGCTGACGCTGCCGTCACGCACAGACAGATGAAGAGCACGGCCGACACTGTAAACCGCGTCGAGTGGCGCAGGCACGTTATAACCCTGCAAATTGCTCGGTTCATCATCGGACCCGATAGATTCCCGCTTTCTCTCTGCAACATTTGCAGGTTGCTCCGTTCCCGGAGATACGCCGCGGGCGACCCCGTTTAACTCCGCGAAGCTACTGCCACTGCGAAATGACTCGTGCCGCAGGCCCAACGGAATACGCGCCCTTAGCTGACCACGGACAAGCCGGTATGGTTCATCATCTCACGGGGCTGCTCAAGTATCAATCATCCATAAGCAGGAATTGACGTTATATTTTATGAAGGGTACGGTGGCGAAGAAGGCAATGGCAGGAGTGAGGTCAACCAGTTGCTGGCGGAGAGAGAGGGATTCGAACCCTCGGAACACCTTTTGGATGTTCACGCGATTTCCAGTCGCGCCCCTTCAGCCGCTCGGGCATCTCTCCGGCACGTAACAGGAACCAATGTAAACCACGAGACTGACACGGGTCAAGGAGATTCAGGATGAGCACCGAACCGTCCGACGGGCATCGTTGCGGATTCATTGCGGTCGCGGGGCGTCCAAACGTAGGGAAGTCCACACTCGTGAACGCGATCGTCGGACAGGAACTCTGCGTGGTAACGCCAAAAGCACAGACGACACGCAACCGTATCACAGCCATACATACCACACCTGACGCTCAGGTGATCCTCGTGGACACACCGGGTATCCACGAGGCGACCACGCCGCTCAACAAGGCGCTCGTGGCAGCCGCTATCAAGACCTTGGAAGGCTCGGACATTGCTCTGATGCTCGTCACTCCTTCCGAGGAGATTCCCGAAGAAGATCGTCGCATTATCGATGCGCTCCAAAACACGGGGAAGAGGGGGGTCCTCGCAATCAACAAGATCGATACGGTTGCCCCATCCGCGCTGCTGCCGGTAATCGAAATGTACTCCCGGGCGCATGGTTTTCAGGAGATCGTACCGATTTCGGCCCTAAACGGCTCCGGTGTGCCTGAACTCTTGCAGATCCTGGTCAGGCTCTTACCCGTTGGCCCGCCGCTTTTCCCCGAAGACGACGTGAGCGACCTGCCGGTGCGCTTCTTTGTCTCCGAGATCGTCCGCGAGCAGGTGATTGTGCTGACCGGCCAGGAGATACCGTACAAGACCGCGGTCGCTGTGGAGTCTTTCAAGGAAAAGGGCGATATGGCGATCATTCATGCAGAGATCCATGTGGAGCGCCAGAGCCAAAAAAAAATCATTATCGGCAAGGGCGGCGAAATGATCAAGCATATAGGCACGCGCGCTCGCCTCAAGATCGAAGAATTCCTCCAGCGCCCGGTACACCTTGACTTGTTCGTGAAGGTCTCTCCGCACTGGACACGTGACCCGAACAAGATCGCAGAGTTCGGGTACGGGGTGAAATGAGACCAGTCGCCTGCGCTCATCGTACCGCCCGGTTGGCGTATGAGAGCAAGGAGACAGTCCTCTCTTGCCCTCCATTCCGTGTCGTCTGTATTTCTTGTTGTGCTCTTTTCAGGCGGCCACACTGGAAGCCTGAATTGTTAGTACCGGACAACAACACCAAGTCGCAAAAAGGGATGCAATGACGTATTCTATTGGTCTTAAACTTAAGGACAAACCGGTTCAGCTCCCTGTGGACAGGAGCCGCACTGTGGCGTGAAAGGAGTAACGAA
>JAIWNO010000217.1 GCA_020216785.1 Desulfomonile sp. | reverse complement strand
TGGCCGGAAGAATCTTCATCGTGACCGTTGCCGGGGCTGTTTTTCTTCTGATTCTCGTCGCGGGGTGCCATGCTGGGGATTCTAGCCCCATTCAACTGCTTGAGCCCAAGCTCGATCAAAGCAAGTCACTCGCGAGCGCACTAAAGGAGAGAAAGTCGTCCCGTGATTTTCGTCCGGACAATCTTTCGCCTCAGACGCTTTCGAACCTGCTCTGGTGTGCGTTTGGCATCAACCGGTCGGATTCGGGCAAGCGCACCGCTCCTTCCGCACGTAATCGCCAGGAGATCGACATTTATGTTGTGGGTGCAGAAGGTGTGTATCTGTACGATCCCAAAGCTCATGCCCTCATGCCGGTCGCGTCCGGCGACATCCGCGACCTGTGCGGCGTGCAGGAGTTCGTCAAAGATGCCGCGCTCAACCTGGTCTATGTGGCCGATCCGGCAAGAATGAGCGGTATGGACGAAACCGCCCAAATGTACTACGCCGCAGCGGATACCGGCTTTATCGGGCAGAATGTCTATCTGTATTGTGCATCTGAAGGATTGGCCACGGTATTCCGGGCACTTATGGACAAGCAGAAACTCGCTGAAGCGCTGAAGCTTCGCCCCGACCAGCGGATTATGTTCTCCCAGACCGTAGGATTGCCCAAACACTGAAAAGACGAGACGACTTGTTCCACTGATTGTAGCAGTTGCCAAAAGTTCTGACCGAATCGGAGGTCTTTTAGTGGGTCTCGGGAGGTCCCGTGAACGAAGATTCGTCGGCCTTGCGTCGCTTGAAGTGAACGGGTCTTCCCGACACCTTGGAGAAATCAATCGGAAATTATTTTTGCAACTGCTATAGCACGAATAACTTGTTCCGTTGCCGGCTATTGCCGCATTTCCAGCTCGATCCGCTCCTCGTCTCCGAAACTGAGGGATACCATGAGACTCAGGTTCTCCCGAAGATCGCGTGTGATGAGGAAGTTCTCCCTGACGAATTCCCGCGCTTTGACACCCATTTCCGCGACCTTGTGCGGTTGCTGGAGGAGATGACGAACCCGGAGTGCCGCGCCTTCCGGAGTGGACACGAGGAATCCCGTGTGGTGATTCACCACCTGAAGGCGAATACCCCCGGTATCTCCTCCGATTACCGGCTTGCCCTTCCATAAGGCCTCGGTCACGGTAAGTCCGAAGCCTTCTTTGATTGATTTTTGAATGACAATGTACGCGGCGCGCTGGAGCGCGTTGATAGTAGTGTGTGCGTCCGAAGGCAGGCGAAGGACATGAATGTCGGGATCGCCGTTAGCCTCGGCATTGACTTCAGCCAGGACGGCTTCTCCTTCCGGGTCATCGGTGGCGCCTCCGCCGGCCAGAACGAGTTGGAGGTACGGCGCAAAATTCTTTGCGAGCCGGTAAGCGCGAATCACGCCTACAGGATCTTTGAACCGGTCATAGCGCGAAACCTGAAGGAGTATCGGCCTTTCCTTGTCAAGATTGAAACGGCTGTAAACCGCATTGACTTCCTGGGCACTCAATTCCATGTTTTTTTCGCTTAGCGGGTCGATACTGGGCGGTATCAGGAACATGGTATGCGGCACGGGCTGGGCGAAGTCCGCAAGAGAGAATACGCTCGCGTCGAAGTCCGCGACGAACTGTCTTAAATACCGCCAGACAGGGCGGAACGGGTGGCTCAGGTCGATGTGACACCTCCAGATCCATTTTCCTTTCCTGTTCGGGCACCATTTCAAGAGGGGAAGGGGCTGGGGATCGTGAATAAAGACGACATCCGCCTCTTCGAGCACGGATCTGAGGTCTTCGGCGTTTTGCTCGTTCGTCTTTTCATATACCTGGAGCAATGATTCATGAACGACTACGGACTTTCCCTGGAGCGCGTTGTGGAATCCTTTCGTACATTCAAAGAATCGCTCTCCGCCGCGGATGACCTCCCATCGAACATCCAGACCCAACTCCTTCATGAGCGGGACCAGCATTCTCAGGATTTCTGCCACTCCTCCGCCCTCTTTGGTGGAATTCACATGGACTACCTTCAAGCCTTTTAAAGGCTCGGCCAATTGCCTGAGCTGGTCGATCACTTCCTGGCCCACGATGGGTGCATAGTCTTGGATGGAAATCATTGCGACCTCCGATCGAAGGATCTCATACAAACGTGCGCCAATTGCCTACGCAGTTCCACCAGTGTGACGAAGTAAGGCTCCACTGCGGCGAGACGCATGATGAAGTCGCGGTACTTGTCGCCGAACCCCATCAACCACGCGCGGAAATCATCAATAGCTAACGGCTCCCGCCTTCGTGCATCAATGAAATGGTAAAAGACACTCCCCACCGAAAGGCCTGGGACAATATCGCAGAGATCTTCCGGCCGCTCGATCACTGCATGAGTGTCGAAGACAACGATCTGGGAACGAACGAAGTGGAATTGCTTGTCGGGGCGCACCCAGGGCACCCATTCACGCTCCTCCAATCGCTCTTCGATGACCTCGATAATTTCACGGCGAAGGGATTCCAGATCCTGGAATTCGCATGGGTCAATGACCGCGAGCCGTTCCGCCAGCGGGTCATCGTGAAGCGCGTAGTGGGCCCAGACGGCGAAGTCGTTATTAAACTGCGGATCATCGAATCGCGGCCTCAGCCGACCGGCCCAGAAATGATAGTAAATGCTGCCGGGATGGATCACGGCAAGGTTGTCTCTCAGCTCTCTTAGGTTTTGGGCCCGCTTGCCGGTGGCAATCGCTACGAGAGCACAGTCCTTGACCTTGAATGCCCTCCCGTTATTTATTTGCGAAGACATGACGCCTCCCTGTGACGGCTGCGATAATCGTAAGATTTACGAATTGTCAAGATTGTCATGATGTTGTGGCAATTGCGCTTAGAGAAGCTCATTGGGCCGACGTCCCTGTAGCGTCAAATTCGGTGATGATCTAGGGCATAATCAGCCCGCACCGAGGTTGTCGACAACCGATTTCCGGAGAACGTTCGTCGCAACCAGAAACTCTTTTGGGGATTTATGGCTGCCCCGATCTTGATTCGAGGAGTCCGGCAGGAAAGTGCGCAAATATCTTGGCTGCCGGCAGGACGCCGGTCCCACGTATGAACCTGCCTGTGAACCGGTCTTGCCAAATTGCCGGCCACCCTTTGGGAACAATTACCGAGGTGTCGCGCCACACATCCTCGCCGAGCGGATGCTGATTAGAACCCACCAGATCTGTCAAGAATCGAGGAACTACTGCAATTACGTAAGTCTCGGCCCGCGCCCGGCCAAAAGCCAGAATGTGTCCCTTAAATGTACCAGAGCACCCAAGGGGAATATATGTTCCCTGCTGAAAGAGGTCGGGAGATTCCTGCCGGGCCTTCAAACCATGATGCACGAGAAACAGCTTGATGCGGCCGTCTTGCCAAGTCTCGAGGAGTTCCCCGATCAAGCTGAACAGATCATCTGAAGATCGTTCCATGATATCAATGAGATACGCCCGTCTCTTCTCAAAGTCTACCGGCCTCCGATTGTCGGGGTCTACGAGCGAAAGATCCCACAGCTCGGACCCCTGGTAGAAATCCGGCACTCCAGGCGCAGCAATCTTGATGAGTGCCTGAGACAGGGCGTTGTACATGCCGTACCGAGCGATCGTACGCCGAAAGGTTAGAAACGCGGGAAGAAAGGAATTCGTCGGCGACGGAGTAAGGAGCATTTCCACAAATGAGAGGTAAGCATCCTCGTACGCGGTATCGGGTCGTATCCATTCTGTGTGGACTTTGGCTTCCCGCACAGCTTTTACGATGTACTTTTTCATCCTGTCGCGAAAAAGGGGAAGCTCGGTCTCGGTGAATGGATATGCTCCCACGAGAGTTTGATAGAGGAAATACTCATCGTTCCGGTCCGGAACCTCTACGCCTCGAACCCGTTTCTTGTGAACCTTGTTGAGCTTGCTCCACTCACGGATGGCTCGCTCCCATTCGGTAGGGAGTTCGGAGAGGACATTGATGAGTGCTCTCACGTCCTCTCCCCGCTTGGTGTCGTGGGTCGAGGTGGTATTGAGGGTGTGCGGCCATGTCGTGCTGCGCCGAATCATGAAATTATGAAAGGAATTGACGGTGCAGCCGAACCGGGCAGGGCTTCCCCCGACTTCGTTGAGTGAGATCAAACGGTTGTAAACGTACAGGGTTGTGTCCTCAAAACCTTTCGCCATGAGCGGTCCGGTAAGTTGTTGGAAACGCTTGACGAATTGAATCCACTCACCTTGCTCGTCATCGGATACGTATGGCGGGAAGTCCAGCAACAAAAATCTTTTGAGAAACGTCAATTCGTGAATGAGGGCAGGATTGTTCATATGCGCAAGGTCCGCGGCCTGCCGAATGTACAGGCGATCCTGGGCCGAGACGGTGCTGCTGCTGGTATACGTGCGGTATACGGGAAAGACCGCAAGGAGTTCTCGCAAACTCCTTCTCAAGCCGTACAGCGTGATGTCGCTGGCATGACGATCTTTGCTGGAAATCCTCTTAAGCATCTGGGCCAGGTTATCGA
The DNA here is from genome assembly GCA_020216785.1 of Desulfomonile sp. Lineage (GTDB taxonomy): Bacteria > Desulfobacterota > Desulfomonilia > Desulfomonilales > Desulfomonilaceae > JAIWNO01. The sequence goes on along the minus strand of JAIWNO010000217.1, from coordinate 5,482 downwards.
CATCGCCGGCCATGTGCTCTTCAATGATCAACCGCCGCTTTTGGGCGGCCAGTTCTGGGAATGACCCCTGGAATCCGGTGAAACTGCCGTAAAGCCTTGAGAAAGATCGTTCATGACGGCTGTAACACAGAAGCGAATTCACTTCGTTGGCGAAATCGTATCCGGTAGTTCCCTGCACCGGCCAGGATCGTGGGAGTTCCTCCTCGGGCTGGAGGATCTTTTCGACAACCAGGTATACGTCCGGAGCGCGTGCCCTGAGACACTTGAGATATTCCTCGGGGAGGGACAGTCCATCAACATGGTCGATTCTCAGCCCGGTCACGATCCCTCGTTTCACCAACTGAAGAATCAAGTTGTGCGTATGGGCGAAAACCGCCTTGTTTTCTATTTTCAATGAAATCAAGCCATTAATGTTAAAGAACCGCCGGTAATTGATCTCTTTGGTGGCAACCTTCCAGTACGAAAGGCGAAACACCTGAGAGGACAGAAGATCATTCAGCAAATCGAAGCTTTCCGGATGTCCTTTCTGGCCGTTGAATATCCGGATGTTCTCGTCGACGAACTCTCGAAAGACGTGGTTTCTCGTGTACAAATCCCAGAGCATCCGCTTCACGAAGGTAATCTGGCCGTACGCTTCACCGGCATCCCCTTCCGCGGCGAGGTTTTTTACAACATACAACACACCGAGAAGTTTGATGAAATCAGGGTGCTCTTCACCCAGATCTCTCCTCAACACATTCAGGCGATGGGCGAACAAGTTCGGGTATGAGTCGATGCGGAGGGAAAGCTCCGTTTCATAATAAGTCACTTTGAGACCGTCCGGACCGTAGGCAAGGCGGATTTCTCCATCCTCCAGACACTCGCCATAGAAGCGGCCAAGAAATGGTGCCAATATACGTTCCTTGATGTTCTCGTACGTGTGGTCCCAGTCGACGTCAAAAAACTCGAAGAACCTGGACCGTGGTCCGTTCTCCAGGATGTCCATGAGAAGGGTGTTGTCGCCGTCGAATGCCATGTGATTCGGTACTATGTCTTGAATCCATCCCATATTGTGTTGAGTAAGCTCATCAGAAAGGCCCTCGAAATCCTCAGCGGAACCCAACTCAGGGTTGATCCGTGTGGGATCGACGATGTCGTACCCGTGGAGGCTTCCACTGACGGCTTTGAAAATGGGAGACGCATAGAGGTCCGAAATACCGAGGTCGGAAAGATATGCCACTATACCGCGTACGTCGGCAAACCCGAATGTGGGGTTGAATTGAATGCGATAGGTTGAAAGGGGGATCCGCATATCAGGGCCTTCTCAGCGTAGGGTTCTATGCCTCCTGTTGAAGTGCGAAGACAACACAAGAATAAGCGGCCATCGTAAAGGATAGACGCCCGTCCGAGTCCATCGCATCAGCTATGGTCGCGCCGGGACCGTTCCAGCACTCTTCTGACGAATCCAAGCACTTAACAACGCGGCCGGCCGGCACATCAAGATTAACCAAAACCGATCCCTCGCTGAAGTGAAAGACAATGATCGCCTGATTTGAACCGGCCCACCGGCGCAAGATCAGCACCTTGTCCTCTTCCCGGCATTCCACTTCCATCGTCCGGTTGGAAAGATCCGCGAATCCAGGGGTGCGCGTGCGAACCGCAATGAGTTCCTTGTAGAATTCACAGAGTGTACTGTGAGCCGGCCTACAGCGAAGATCGTGATCAAGTTTGGCAGCAATGAAAGTAGCTTCGGCAGCCGGGTCCGGCGGCTCAGCGTCCCAATTGAATGCCGCAAACTCCTCTCGCCGGCCGCGGCGCACAGCATCGTTCAACGATGCATCGGAGTGGCTTACAAAGTAGGGGAATGGGCTGGTCTCGCCGTACTCCTCTCCCATGAACAGAAGGGGAATATACGGCGAGAATATCACCGCGGCAGCGGCCACCTTGAGCGCTTCCGGCGGGACAAGACTGCTCAGTCGCTCACTGCCGCTGCGGTTCCCGACCTGATCGTGGTTCTGGGAAAAAACCACAAATCGACTCGCCGGAATACCCACAGACGAATTGCCATGCCTGCGTTTGCGGTATCGGGAATACTCGCCGGAATAGACGAATCCTTCTCGAAAGGCCTTGGCAAGCTGCTTCAGCGCTCCGAAATCCTCGTAATAGCCCGTGCGCTCACGAGTCAGCACGCAGTGGAGCGCATGATGGAAATCCTCGTTCCACTGAGCGTCCAACCCGAACCCGCCCAGTTCGCGGGGCCGCACCAAACGGGTGTCGTTCAGGTCGCTTTCTGCAATGAGATGGATATGCCTGTTAAGACGCTCAGCCCGATCGTGGATTGCTTGAGCCAGTTCTTCAAGAAATGATACCGCAGAGAAGTCGAATATTCCGTGCACGGCATCTATCCGCAGGGCGTCCATGTGGAACTCCATCACCCAGTGGAGCGCGTTCTCGACGAAGAACCGTCGCACGTGATCCGATTCGGGACCGTCGAAATTAATCGCGGAGCCCCAGGGCGTGCGATAGCGATCGGTAAAGTAGGGCCCGTAATCGGCAAGATAATTCCCTTCCGGTCCGAGGTGGTTGTAGACCACATCCAGCACCACCGCGATCCCGCGAGCATGGCAGGCATCGACCAGCTGTTTAAGACCATAGGGCCCTCCGTAGGAGTTCTGGACCGCGAACGGATACACACCGTCATACCCCCAGTTCCTTTCCCCCGGAAACTGGGCCACCGGCATAAGTTCCAACGCGGTGATCCCCAAGTCGGCCAGCCGTTCCAAATGGGGAATTACCGCGCCAAAGGTGCCTTCCGCGGTAAAGGTGCCGATGTGTATTTCATAGAGGATATAACTTCGGAGTGGCAGGCCATGCCAGTTGCGATCTCCCCACGAAAAGTGCGCGTCGAAGAGCTGGGACGGGCCGTGTACCCCTTCCGGCTGGGACCGTGACGCAGGGTCGGGCCGGTCCCTTTCGCGGTCAAGGCGGTAATAATAGAGCGCACCGAGCGGGAGATCTTCAATTATGCCTGAATGATAGCCTCGCGCATCTCGCTCCAACGCGGCAATCCTATCGAAAGGGCTGACAACGTGGATCTCCACGTGTGACACGAACGGCGCCCATACGCGAAACCCGAACCGTTCACTACCCAAGTACGCTGGACCGAGCGCTGTTGCCAATGCCACCGTGGCTTCCCCTCCTCACGGCCGCTGGGTGCGGCGCGGGCGAATCTATCAAAATCAAAATAGCAGTCGACGATCGGCTTGTCCACCGAAGGCCTGCCAAGCGAATTCGCAGACCGGTTTCTGATTCCGGGAAGAATTGATGGAACGTGGCTGCTTGGATCGACACTGTTGAGAGGCCCGGAACGAAATCCCGGCGAATCGTGCTTCCGTTGGCTTTCAAGTGACGATGAACGCGAGCGCGAGGATAGGACAACATAAAACCCCGGACTCGCCGGGGTAGTCTGATTGAGATTTAGCTAAATGGAACTGGGATCACGGATTTGAGCGCATCACGGTTCGTGAAATATGGGGGCGCCAAGCTCCTTGAGGCGGAAGAGGTTAAAGACATGATGTCCGTCATAATCAAGGATCCTCAGGTCGTCTTGCTGGTGTAAGTCTGCCATGATCACCTTGAAATGCTGGCCGTACTTCTGTTGTGCCTGATCAATAGGAACTTCGAATGCGATAAACTTCTTGACTCCCTTGGTTGCGAGCTTTTCCACAAGAGCGGGTTCCGTGAGAGACTCATACGAGGTCAACAGCAGAATGGGGCCTGAACCGGTGAAGAAAATGCCTGCCTTCATGGTACACACTCCTTTCTGTGGATGGAGAAGCATCGTAGCGCCTCAGTTCCGGGTAAAAATCGAGGAGGCATGTTCCCGCTGGTTGAGCGGGGGTTCACCCCTTTTGCTTCTCACACGAGCTACACTAACTCAATTAATAGCATAAAGGATGGTTATGATAACTGTCAAGCGGATGCCCCTTTGAGGAATATCTGTTTGAAAAACATCGACAAAATCACCGGCGGCAAGCTTCCGTCATAATATCCTGAGATCAACTGGAAACGCGCGATCGGATTCAGGGACATTAGCGCTCACCATTATTTCGATATTGACGCTGAACAAATGTTTTGGATATATGGCCATGAGCCGGCACCGTTGTCGGCCACTATCAAGAGCATGATTGCGGATCTTCGCCAACAGGGAGGGTGAAGCCAAACGTCGAGCCCTTGCCTTCTTCGGAATCCACCCACACGACCCCGCCGTGGCTCTCCACGATCTTCTTGACGATTGAGAGGCCGAGGCCGGTACCGACCTTTACGCCCGTACCCGGCACACGGAAAAAACGGTCGAAGATCTTCTCTTGGAATGCGGCCGGCACACCGATGCCATTGTCGGAGACGGTAGTGACGAGCCGATCTTCCTGTTGCGTTATCTGTAGCCGGAGCGTCGGGCTGTCTTTCTCGCCCATGTACCGTATCGCATTGCCGACGAGGTTCTCGATCACTTGCTCAATCCGACGCTCATCCGCACAGATTTCCGGGATCGAGTCGGGAAGGTCCACGGTCACGGCAATTCCGTGCTCTTCCACCGCGTTCTTGTGCCGCTCCATGACGCGTTTCACCACCTCGTCCAGCCGCAGAAAACTGCGTTCCGGCTGCTGCTGTTCCACGGCAAGGCTTTCAAGAAGGTCCCGGAGGAAGTTCTCCATAGTTTCACTGGAAATATCGATCTGATTAAGGATATGCTCGCGTGCTTCATCAGGCGGCAGAGAGCGCAAGCTCTTTTTCAACGCGCGGACCATTCCGGCGATGGTGATAACCGGCGATTTGAGGTCGTGAATGACCATCTGAACGAGTGATTCCAGCTCTTCGCTCCGTCGCCGAGCGGTCTCGACGCTCCGTGCCAAGGCGCGCTCGGCTTCTTTTCGGGCAGTGATGTCTCTGATAATTCCTGTAAAGAAAATACGTTCACCAGCGTGCCAGGAAGAAAGTGAAAGCTCCAATGGAAACTCCTCGCCGCTTTTTCGAAGTCCGTGGAGCTCCAAGGTCCTGCCGATAGCCGATGGCCGGCCCGTCTTGATGTAGCGCTGCATCCCACGGCGATGCACTTCTCTCAGCGCCGGGGGCATCAAGATGGAGACCGGCTGCCCCAGGATTTCTTCTTCCGTATAACCGAAGATCCGCTCGGCAGCCTTGTTCCAGAAAACAATCCTATCATCGATCCCTGCTGAGATTATTGCATCGACCGCCGATTGAGTGACAGAGCGGACTCGTGTCTCCGAGTCGCGCAGCGCCCGCTCAATCTTGCGACGCCCCTGTTCCAGCGCTTCGAGCTCGCTCACGCGCCCGCGTAGTCTCTTCAATTCCGCGAGCAATTCTTCAGTTGTTTTGTCAGCGTCGTCCATGGGCTCTCCGGTACGACGCGAGCGCCGGCTGGGACACCTCCGGCCGGAGCACCGCTAGGACTGTGTATTCCTATTACTCGAACAGCACTCTG
>JAIWNO010000216.1 GCA_020216785.1 Desulfomonile sp. | reverse complement strand
TCCGAAGCCACCGGGCATCCCGCACTGCACTTCCCGCACTGGTAGCACTGGTGAATGATCGACCTCAACTCCCCCGTCGGTGGAGCAACCCTGGTTTGTAGACCGGTTTGTTGCATTGCTCTGTCCTATCTTACGACGCGAATTCCAGAAGGGCGTCGATCTCCTGGAATACCTGATCGTCTTTGAAGTGCTGAAGCTCAATCGCCTTGCCCGGACACACGGATGAGCAGATCCCGCAGCCTTGGCACAGAGCAGGCACGATTTCGGCCTTGTGCTTCTCGTTGATGAACGGCGCGCCGTACGGGCACAACCGCACACAGGTCAGACACACAGCGCACTTGTCGGGATCGACCTTGGAGACGACCCCGGGGAAGGTCATGTGCTCCTGACTCAGGAGGATTGATGCTCGCTGCGCCGCGGCCGTGGCCTGGGCTATAGACTCATCGATGGGTTTGGGATAGTGAGCCATGCCGGCAAGGAAGACACCTTCAGTGGTGAAGTCCACCGGTCTCAGCTTCATGTGGGCCTCGACAAAGTACCCGTATGAGTTGATGGTCACCTTAAACAACTGACCGAGTTCACGGTTGGACTGCTCGGGCTCGATTGCCGCGGCCAGGGTCAGCAGGTCCGCGGGAATGGTAATGTCCCGGTCCAGCACCGGATCACGCACAATAACCTTCACCTGATCGCCTGCCGCTTCGACCCTCGGTTTGGACTCCGGTTCGTATCGAATAAAGATCGTACCGTTGCGCCGTGCTGCCTCGTAGTGCTTTTCCAGAAGCCCGTACGTCCGCAAGTCGCGGTAGATAATGTAGATATTGATGTTAGGGTTGATTTCACGCAACCGCTCCGAGAGCCTTACCGAGCCGGCACAGCAGATCTTCGAACAGTAGGGTCGCTCGTCACAGCGGGAGCCCACACACTGGATGAAGACTGCATTCTTGAGGCTCTTTAGCGTGGGATCGCCTGCCATGATTCGCTCTTCCAGACCGTGCTGGGTCACCACGGCGGAATGCTCGCCGAACAGGTATTCTGTGGGCTTGGATTCGACAGCGCCGGTCGCAATGATCGCGGCGCCGAACTCGATGTCATGCGGCGTTTGGCCGAAAGAGGTGACAGTCCCCTTGAAATGGCCCACGTGGCCGGAAAGATTAGAGAAGACTGCCTGTTTAAACACTTGGATCTTTTCGTGGGATTCCACCTTTGATATGAGGTCCGCGACGAAAGGTTTGATCTCCTCGCCCTGGATCGTCTTTTCGAGGGCGAGCGCATTTCCGCCGAGTCTGTCTTCCTTTTCTACTATGAACACGTCGAAGCCCTGGTCTGCCAGGTTGAGGGCTGCAGTCATGCCGGACACGCCTCCGCCCAGGACCAGGCCTTTGGGAACCACTTCTCCTTTGCCCTTCTGAAGGGGCGCGAGGAGACGGGCTCGTGACACGGCCATTCTCGCCAAGTCCATGGCCTTGAGCGTGGCCTTTTCCTTGTCGTGCGCGTGCACCCACGAACACTGGTCGCGGATGTTCGTCATAGTGAACAGGTACGGGTTGAGTCCCGCACGCTGCATGGTAAGCTGGAACATGGGCTCGTGCGTCCGCGGACTGCACGCGGAGACCACTATGCGGTTGAGATTGTGCTCTTTAATGATGCTGAGGAACTGTTCCTGAGTGTCCTGCGAACAGGTAAACAGCTTTTCGTCCGCGTACACCACGTTCGGCAGATCGCGCACGTGCTCCACCACTCGCGGGACGTCCACCACATTGGCGATGTTGATTCCACAACGGCAAATAAAGACGCCTATGCGCGGCTCCTCACCGGAAACATCACGCTGCGGCGGGAACTCTTCCTTAATGGTGATGGTATTCCGGGCCGACGCAAGAAGCTTCGACGACGCACCCGCTGCCGCGGAGGCTTCCATAACGGTCTGCGGGATGTCTTTGGGACCCTGGAACATACCAGCTGCGAACACGCCCGGCACGCTCGTCTGCACAGGCTCGAACGACGTTGTCGCGCAGAAGTTGGACTCGTCCAGGTCGATCCCAAGATCTTCCGCTATCTGCCGTGATTCGGGCGAAGTAGTAAGGCCCACCGCGAGAACCACCATCTCGAAGGTTTCGGTCGTGAGCCGCTGATTTTCGTCAAGGTAAGTGATATGCAGGTCGCCCGTTTTCGGATCTTCAATCACACGGCTGACCATCGAACGGATAAATCGCACACCTCCGTTATTCTTGGCCCGTTCGTAATATGCGTCGAAATCCTTCCCGTACGCGCGAATGTCCATATAAAAGATCGTCGGCTCTACGTTGGCGTCGTGTTCTTTGGCAATAACCGCCTCTTTGATGGAGGCCATACAGCAGATGGAGCTGCAATGCGGCATTCCTCGCTGTGGATCTCTGGACCCCACGCATTGGATCCATGCAACTTTTCGGGGATGCTTGCCGTCGGAGGGGCGCTTGATCTCGCCGGCGTTGGGGCCCGAAGCGCTCAACATGCGCTCGAACTCCATGTTGGTCAACACGTTTGGTGCAGTGCCGTACGAGTACTCGCCTCTGATCTTGGACGGATCGATCATCTCGTAACCCGTGGAAAGGATGATCGTTCCCACCTCGATGTCCTTGTACTCGTCCACGAGGCTGTGATCGACCGCCTCCGCGGGGCAGGCTTTCACGCATTCCATACATTCGGAGCACACGCCGCAATTGAGGCAGCGATTGGCTTCTCGCAGCGCCTCATCTTCGGTAAACGCTATCTCCACCTCAGCAAAACCCTTGCGTTCCGAGACCGGCAGGTTCGGGCTTACGGCCCGGGTTTCCGAAGGGATGTCAGGAATAGGCGGGTACACGCGTTCCGCAGGATATTTCACCGGTCGACCCGCGGCAAGGTCTTCGCCCTGAAGATACCGCGAAATGGATATGGCCGCTTGCTTGCCTGCCGCGACCGCTTCCACCACCGTCGCAGGACCGGTTCCGGCATCGCCGCCTGCGAATACACCATCAATCGTGGTGGCATACGTTATGGGGTCGATCTGGATGGTATTCCACGAACTGCGCTCCAGGCCTGATACCGCACCCCAGAGTTCCGGATCGATGACTTGGCCGATAGCGGGTACGATGAGATCCGTGCTCACCACGAACTCAGAGCCGCCCACCGGGACCGGCCTTCTCCGACCGGTTTGGTCCGCGGGACCAAGCTCCATGCGGATGCATTTCAGGCCTGTGACCTTGCCGCCTTCGGTCACCACTTCGACCGGTGCGGCAAGAAATTCGATCTTTACGCCTTCATCAATAGCCGCGGTGACTTCCTCTTCGTACGCGGGCATTTCATCTTTGGAGCGCCGGTACAGAATGGTTACCGATCCCGCGCCCTGACGCACCAAGGTCCGGGCTGCGTCCACGGCCACATTGCCGCCGCCGATGACCACCGCTTTGGTCGCCGGAGGAGTGGGCTCACCGAGCGCTGCCTTGCGGAGGAAATCAACGCCCTGCATGACGCCCTCGGCTTCTTCGCCGGGGATGCCAAGCCGTGAGCCATTCTGGCAACCCACGCCGAGGTATACGGCCTTGAAACCCTGCGCCTTAAGCTGCTCTATTGTCACGTCCCTCCCGAGCGCGGTATTAGTCTTGGCTTCCACGCCGAGAGACAGGATATGGTTGATTTCTTTCTCCAGGATGTCCCTGGGGAGGCGATACGCCGGTATGCCGACCCTGAGCCAGCCTCCCAGCACCGGCGCAGCTTCGAATATTGTCGCCTTGTAACCTTCCAGGGCCAGATAATAGGCTGCGGAAAGGCCAGCGGGTCCCGATCCGATGATGGCAACCTTTTCGTCTCGCGGGGTGATCTCCGGCAAGGTGAGGGTCGAGTAGTCGATCCGGTCGGCCGCGAAACGCTTAAGCTTGCAGATCGAAATGGGGGCGTCTTTTTCGGCCCGGCGACAGACCTTTTCGCACGGGTGAGGACAGACGCGTCCCAGGACCCCCGGCAAGGGAAGGTTCTTGTAGATCAGCTCGACCGCTTCTTTGTACTTCCCTTTACTGATCAAGGCTACATAACCCTGCACGTTGATGTGGGCTGGACAGGCGACGACACAGGGTGCTCGATCGTACTTTTCGATGACGAACGACTGCGGGATCGTCTGTGGAAAAAGCCGGTACGCGGCCGCGCGCTTGCTCAATCCCTGGTCGAATTCGTTCGGCACAGCCACCGGACAGACAGCGGAGCATTCCCCGCACGCCTTGCAGCGCTCCTTGCGAATGTTCCGGGATTTCTGGCGAATGCGAACCTTGAATCGGCCCACTTCGCCTTCGACACGATCAACCTCGCTGTATGAGAGAAGTTCGATGTTTGGGTTCTGCCCCACGGTCACGAGTTTGGGAGAGAAGATACATGTGGAGCAGTCGTTGGTGGGAAAGGTTTTGTCCAACTGGGCCATGCGGCCGCCGATGCCGGTCTCGCTCTCGACCAGATACACCTTGAAGCCTGATTCCGCCAAGTCCAGAGAAGCCTGAACACCGGCTATACCTCCGCCCACAACAAGAGCCGAGCCTACCACGCCGTTTGGTTGGGCCATCGAGTGTCACCTTTTTGATTTCTCTTAGCGATGGAGAGGATGCACTGCAACGTATTTAACATAGCAATTGCGTCTTCGCCTGTCAACATCTCGCATACAGGCAGCGCGGGCGTTCCGGTGCGGAGTTTGAGGCCATCTATTGCTCGGGGGCCATGTGAGTAGCGATCCTGCTGCGAAGTCCTTGAAGAAAGCTCCAGTCCACCGACGGCGAGGCCGCGGGCAAGAGCGTACAGTTGTGAAACAGCGGTTCCCTATCGATGGCGAATCGACTTGTTTCGAGAGCTCGAGACCACAGGCGTGTGCCGGGAATCGGTGAGTACTCGGCCAGCTTCGGAAACCCGCCGCAGCGCAGCACAAACTCCACATCCTCTTCGATACGCTGTTGAGACTGACCGGGAAGCCCGACGAGGAGATAAGCGCCGATCTGCCTCCAGGAAAAGCCCGCGTTGATTAGATTCCGCACTGCATTTTCGAACGCGGTCCGACTGGTCTTGGCTCCCGTAGCCGCGTGGAATTCATTGGACGAGCTTTCCAGTCCGATGCGGATTGTCTCGAAGCCGGCATTTTTCATGACTGCCGCCACTTCCGAGGTGATCGCTGCCGCATGCAACCCGTTCGGGCTGTGCCATCTGAGCTGCGGGAAACGCTCCCCTGCTGATTTCAGCAAAGGGATTGCGTATCGCTTCGCGTCGATAAGAAACGCATCGTCGTACAGCGCAACGTCACGGACATCGTAGCGCTGAACTGCGACTTCGATTTCCCGAAGTACCGCGGCCGGCTCAAGTCTCATGAACCCGCCGACCAGTTGGTGCGATGCGCAATATGTACAGCGGAACGGACAGCCCCGTGATGTGAGAAGCGGAAGGAATCGCACTTTTCGCATCAGGTCGAGCGCGGGGACGCACTCAAGAGGCGAGCGAGGATCACACTGCCCGAGTCGTCTTCCGGTCAGCCGGTACAAAACGTCAGCAAGGTTTGCCTCGCCCGGCCCCCGTACCACCTCATCCGCGCCGGACCACTTAGCGGCATGTTCCGGCATAAGCGTGGCATACACTCCTCCGAGAATGACGGGAACCTGGGGAAAGCATTCGCGGAGCAGCAGAATAGTCTCCTGAACCCCGGTGTACCAATAGGTCATCAATCCCGTCACCAGTATCGCCGCGGGCCCGGGTATCGCCATGAGATCCCGGCGGATGAACGCGGGCGATACGCCGTATCGGCTGAACGTCCGCGGCACTTCCGCTAATACTTCCGGCTTCGGGATAGGTGTCCGGCGAAACCGGCCTTGAGCGTAAGATCTACGACGGAGTGATGGTTCTGCCGGATGGTCGGGGTCGAGGCAATCCACGAGGAGCGGTTCCCAGCCAAGCTTTCTGAGGAGTGTACCAAGGACGAGCAGTCCCATGGGTCGCGCCCAGAGGTCGTACGCCGCGAAGTCGTGGATCCATGGGTTTACGAGGAGAATCGTAGCTCTGCAGGAGTTGCAACCGTGTGTCATCAGTTTCCGTGTGTGATTGCTCGGGCGATGCTCCGGCAAAAGACGCGGCGAGGTTTGATTCCACGGCAACCTTCTGTTAGTCTTTACTGAGCATCTCGTGTTCGTTATTTCTCAGTGTAACACCAAATGCGATCGCGAGGACTATTTTCAGAAGGTGGAGGATTCCGGTGTTGGGATTCAAGGACCTGATGGAAAGCGCCGCGAACCTGCAATCGAAACTCGCGGATATTCAGGACGGCCTGGCGCGCAGGACCGTGATCGGCTCCGCTGGAGGAGACATGGTGCAGGTGGAAATGAACGGCGTGCTGGAAGTTGTCTCCGTAAAGATCGAGCCTGCTCTAATCGCTGATGGAGATGTGGAGATGCTCCAAGACCTCGTTGCAGCCGCGACGAATGCTGCAATCGCACGCGCAAAGGAAATGGCCACTGCGGAGATGTCAAAACTCACCGGCGGCTTGCGCCTTCCCGGCATGGTTTAGGCAGACGACACAGTCCCCGGAGGCGTCCCTCGTGATCGGTCCCCTCGAAGCTCTCATTGCCGCGCTGAAGAAGCTCCCCGGCGTCGGAGACAAGACCGCCACCCGTTACGGTTTTTCCATCCTCAACGCGGATCCCGCGGAAGTCCGTGAACTGGTCGCAGCAATCCGGGACGTCAAAGCCAAGCTCAAACTCTGCTCAACCTGTTTTCACCTTACTGAGGAAGACCCGTGCGGCATCTGCGCGGACCCGCGTCGTGATTCGACGCGGGTTTGTGTCGTAGAGACTCCTCTGGATCTTCTCGCAGTAGAAAAGGGGGGGGCTTTCCGCGGCGTGTACCATGTACTGCATGGCGTATTGAGTCCTCTCGACGCGATCGGCCCCGAAGACGTGCGTCTTGCGGAACTCCTTGACAGGGTGCGTGATCAAGGCGTCAAAGAGGTCATCATCGCGCTCAACCCCACCGTTGAGGGCGAAGCCACTGCGTCTTTCATCCGCGACCAACTCAAGGACCAGGACCTGGTCGTCTCCCGCATTGCGTACGGCATCCCTGTCGGCGGCTCGTTGGAATATGCCGACCCGCTGACCTTGAGCCGCGCGCTGGAAAATCGCGTGAAGCTCTGACACCCGCGAGATTCTTCTGCATATGCCGAAATTGAGTCGGAAAAAAACCTGTAAGGGCGAAGACCTGTTCGCTGCTGCAAAGTTGCCTGATCAAACGATCAAGAATGGCTTATATATCGAAGGAAAAAAGGCCGGCTCCCTCCGCCGTAGGGAAGGGAGCCGGCCTCCTCGGCCAAATCAGACTGGGATTGTATCAGATGAACGACTTTACGAGCTTGTTCCAGCCGATCTCCTTGAACGAGCCGTAGATGTCGGGAAGGGGCTCACCACCGAGAGCGGCAGCCCGCTGCGGGTCGTCGGTAATCATCGACAGAAGCCGCTCAGCCTCGGACTCCACGAACTTGACGCTGTCCACGCCGAAGTAAAGCTCCTTCAGATCACCTTTCAGCTCGATGGGATCCAAGAGCATCACCCAGCCCGCACTATACGGATCATCGTGCGCGCACGCGGGATAGTCCAGGAGCTTCTGGTTCACCGCAGTGACTACGCCGCTTAACGGCGCTTTCACGCCTGCTTCCTGGCCCTCGCGGGAAAGAATGAACGACTCCTCGGAGAGCTTGAACCTTGTGCCCAGCGACGGAAGGCGGAACCTGTCCACGGTTCCGACCAGACGGTTCCCGAAATCATCCAGACCGATGCGCACCCTGCCGCCATACTCGACTCTGGCCCATCCATGTCCGCGATGGATGTAATAGTCCCGCGGCACAAGGTACCCGTGAGCGTTGAGGTACTGCGGCGGCCCGAACAAGGTATGGTCCACCTGAATCATGTCGTCCAGCATCTGGTCGAACGGGCAGTCGCCGCACTCGTAGTTGCGAGCGCACATCTTGTTGCGGGGGGCGCGGCCTGTAAGTGCGTGGCGGCACCTCTGCTCCTCCGAAGCCAATGCGAACATCTTGGTGTTCCAGCCCGCGTCGAGCGATTCCCGCTCCATTTTTTTCTTCATGCCTTTGTCAAAGGCGCAGGTGGTGCAGTCGAACGCGTTGTCGCAGTACTTGGTGGCAACTACTCGTGCCCGCATCCACACGCATTCCTTTTCGGAGAAATTGAACCCGGCAATCGCTCCCTTTTTCGTCTCTGCTGTCGCCATAACGGCCCTCCTCTCGATGTATAGTGCAACGGTGATTATGGCCTGGTACGCGAGTCCGACCGACGTTCAGGCCGGTTGGTCTCGGTGCGGCCCCTGCAAGTGACGGGGGCGCGAGCTTCAAGTCTTTTCAGGCTGCCCGTTCAAACTCCCAAACCCGGTGTGGTCTGGCGGGCTCGGTGCAAGCCATGTCCTCGAGCAGCTGGTCGTAGGGGCAAGTGCCGCATTCGTAATTGTTGGCGCACATCTTAGTCTCGGGCGCACGGCCCATGACGGCATGGATGCAGCGCTGCTCGCTCATGATCCCGGCGAGGATGGGGGTCACTTCCTTGAGGGTTTGGGCGGTAGCCATCGTGGGCCTCCTTATGTGAGTAGTGCCGCTTATATCGGCTTAATGGTCTCAGCGACCGTTCGTCCTATGAATAAGCAAGAGATGTGCCAGTTTCCTTACAAACAGATATGATTGACAATTAGCTGATATAACTATGCTAAACCGTCAGATGTGATGCAGGGATAAAAGCGGGAAGCTGATGCAAAAGACCACACAAATCGCGGGCTGACAGGAGAGAGATTATATCATGCTGAAAGATTGAGAGATTTTTAATGATGTAAAACACCACACAGTGTGAAAATATGCTACAGACAAACGCATCACCCCGACTCCGCCTGACGCGTTTGCGCGCTCCGAGTCCGCAGCGCGTCGCCCACCGCCTCCGCAAGGAATAACTCGCAGTAATCGCACAAGTAGCTCATCTTTTCGTCCAGCTCGGTCAAGCTGTTCGACGCGCGCATGACGCAGTGGTCTTTATGGCAATGCGGGATGTTGAACGTGTGCCCGATCTCGTGGATCGCGGCCTTGACCACGCGTTCCAGGAACTGCTCTCGTGAGACGAGTTCGCCGTTCACGGACAACTGCAGCCGCGCAGTGGAGACTACGGCAGCTTTACCGTCCATGAACGCTGTGCCGAACACATAGGTGAGGATCGGATTAGCAATATCCTTGGCGGTCACGCCCAGCACTTTCAGGCTCGGCCCCGCGTGATTGGATTCGAGGAATTTGATAAGGTCCAGCACGTTGTACTGGTTACGCGCGCTCATGAACGCGCTCTCAGGCAGTCCCACCTCCGGCGTGACGTCTACCGGGAGGCGGAGCACACCCTGAATACTATCGGCCACTACCCTCAGCACGTCCTCTTTTATGTGTCCGAGCGGCACAACGGAAATGTATCCGCTTGGAGGCCGGTGAACGGTTCTTGGGGGTTCCTTTTTCTTCATAGCCGGCCTGCGTCCGTATTCTTCCACCCGGCGGCCCGGTTCGCCTCGCGGGTCATCGTTGCAGGCCGTACTTGCGGATTTTCTTGTGGAGCGTAGTGCGGTCCACGTCAAGCACCTTTGCTGCTCGGCTGATGTTCCATTCTTCTTCGTCAAGAATGCGCCGTATATGGGCGATTTCCGCTTCTTCAAGGGTGCGCGGAGAGTTCCCTTGGGGTACGCAGACTTGAAGGGGATTGAGATACGCGAACGCGTCACCGGTGATAACCCGCTTACGACTCGTCACTACAGCGCGCTCAATCACGTTTTCCAGTTCCCGCACATTGCCCGGCCAGTCGTAATCCGTGAGGATTTTCATGGCCTGTTCGCTCAGCGAGTCCACGTTTCGGTTCGTCTCTCTGGCGAAACGTTTCAGAAAGTGCATCACGAGGAGCGGAATGTCATCTCTGCGCTCCCTAAGGGGTGGAACGCGTAGCGTTATGACATTGACCCTATAGAAGAAGTCCTGCCGGAAGTTTCCTGCGGCAACCTCATGGTTGAGGTCTCGATGCGTGGCGCTGATCAACCGGAAGTCCGCCTTAAGCGGCTCCACACCGCCGACGCGGAAGAAAGTCCGGTCTTGCAGTACCCTAAGAAGGTCCACCTGCATTTTGGGGGTGATCTCACCGACCTCGTCCAAGAAGAGAGTACCGCCCTCAGCTACCTCGATCAGTCCTTTTTTAGGACGGACAGCGCCGGTAAACGAGCCCTTTTCGTACCCGAAGATCTCGCTCTCCATAAGAGATTCCGGGATCGCGCCGCAGTTGATGGGCACAAAAGGGCCACCGAGACGCTTGCTGTTGGCGTGGATTGCCCGCGCGATAAGCTCTTTTCCCGTACCGGTCTCGCCCAAGAGCAGCACTGAAGATTCGGTAGGAGCGATCTCCATGATCTGCTCAAAGAGGGCGGTCATTTGGGGCGACTGACCAATGATCTCATCGGTCTTGCCTCTGACGCGGATAACCTCATCCTTGAGGTATTCCTTCTCTTCGAGGAGCCGCTTATGCTCGAGGAGCTTGGTCACCAGCAGTCCGAGCCCCTCCGGGTCGAAAGGTTTGACCAGAAAGTCGTCCGCGCCCAGCTTCATGGCTTTAACCGCATGATCCACAGTGCCATATGCGGTGATGATCACCACCACGGTGGTCGGGTAGAATTGCTTGACCTTCTCCAAGAGGCCGAATCCCCCCATGCCCGGCATTTTAATGTCGACGAAAAGGATGTCGTAGAGGTTCCGCTCCATGAAGTCGAGGGCTTGCTCTCCCGATTCAGCCCGATCGACCGTCGCGTTTTCCTTTTCCAACCATGCGGCCAAGGATTCCCGGACGATTAGTTCGTCGTCAACGACCATAAACCTGTTCTTACGACCCATAGCTCAACCATGACCTCGTCAGAGGCGACGTTCCGCAGAGAGGTTCCCGCTCTTATGGTCTCCCTCGATCTTGCTCCTCACGCTGATGCAGTTCATCCGCGACAGGGAGTGTGAGGATAAACGTGGCGCCTTTCCCCGGTTCGCTTTCAAGTTCGATGGTCCCGCCGTGCTGTGCAACGATTCCGTAGACCACACTCAACCCAAGTCCGACGCCTTTCCCGCTCTGCTTCGTGGTGAAGAAGGGCTCGAAAATGCTGGCCTGAATGTCTTTGGGAATACCGGGTCCAGTATCTGAAATAGTCAGCCGAATGGACCCGATGTCCGGTTCATAGCGCGCTGTAGCCTTAATACTCCCTGACTCGCGTATCGCTTCCGCTGCGTTGAGGACAAGGTTCAGCAACCCCTGTTTTATTTGGTCGCGATCCCCGTAAATAGGAGGCAGGTTCTCATCCACATCAAGCTCAAAGATGATGTTCGCAAGGTCCAGGCGATGTCCCAGCATGAGATGGACTTCCTCGATGACGGAGACAATGTCTACTGCGATCTTTTTGAGATCTCCGCGCCGCGAGAATGACAGAAGGTTTGTCAGGATTTTACCACACCGCGCGGACTCAGCCGCAATCATGTCCAGATAAGTGCGGAATTTCTCCACTTCCTGCGCGGTCAAGGAATCCTTGTCGAGTGAGGCGCGCATGAGCTTGGCAAACGTCATAATACCCTGCACCGGGTTGTTTATTTCATGGACTGCCGCCGCGGCCAGTTTGCCAAGCGCGACCATCTTGTCACGCTGGAGGTAGTAGCTGAAATTCTCCTGAATGCTCCGAGCTTGGCGATCGAGTACGTTGGCCATACCGCGGGTAATGTCCTTCCACACCACCATAACGCTTTTCTTGCCTCGCTCATCTTCCTTGAGCGGGTAGGCGCTGATTGTGAAGAACCGGTTCGGCTTTCCTGTTCGCACTTCCTCTTGAAGCGTGTGCGCCGCCCGTCCGGTCCGGAGCACCTCTCGTACCACGCATGAGCCGCCCCGCTGGTAGCAGGGCTCCATGAGCTTCTTGATAGCCCAGTGGCACGGACGGTTCAGGCATCCTTCTCTGGACATCTGGGTCTTCTCAAGAACAATATTGTTGATATCGAGGATCTTCAGTTCCTCGTCAACGACCATGATGCTCGTCTCCGCTCCGGCCATAAGTACTTCTTTGATAATCTGCACCGACTCTAGACGGTTCTGAGTGGTGTGGAGCCGGCCGCTCAGGTCTTTGACTGCGTTGAAGAGGTTCAGTGCAAATGAGTCCAGTACACGGGTCTGCGACGATATAATCTCCATCAGTGCTTTGCGGAGGAGGTGGTTATCCGACGTGATGATAAGCAGGTCCGGCGGATCACTTTGCATGATCCGCTTGAAGCGCTCGAATCCGGACTCTTCTTCCGCATGTGAGGTTGCGGACAAAAGCAGTTCGTCTCCCTGGTCCAGGACACCGAGAAGATTTACCCCGTACCCCAAAGTGAGAAGGGAATCAAGCACTTCGGTGCTCCGATCGAGGCACTCCGATCCGCCGACCATGAGCACCTTGAGGCGCTCTCCACTGGTGTCCGGGGTAGAATCGCTATTGTCGGAAGGAGCGTTGTTTCGTGTAGTTCTCATCGCAACGATTTCCGTGATTGTAGCAAAATGTGCGCTTAAAGGATACGATGTACCAAGGTCGCTGTCCATCCGGCTCATCGTTAAAGCCGTTGACTCCCCAGCGCATAGGCGCTAATAAATTAAAGTTCAGCGGCTCTTCACAGGCCACTGCCTCGCGACACGACCGCACCGCCCGATCCGGCCCAATGGTGGAGCAATGCTGGAACGCCTGATTAGGTCTACATTCTTCAGGAAGAAAGAGGAGCGACGACGTATGCATCATGATTCCCACACCCGCGTGTTCACCGGAGCGTCGAAATACGTTCTGGACGAGGAGCTTGCCAAAATAGTCAATATATCCATTGCGTTGGAAATGCCTCTTCTCCTCAAGGGGGAACCTGGCACGGGCAAGACGATGCTCGCCCACGCAATTGCGGAAAGCCTTTCGATGCCGCTGACGATTCTGAACGTCAAGTCGAGCCTGAAGCTGGTGGATTGCCTCTACCAGTACGACACTCTCACCAGGCTCAACGACAGCCGTTTCGGGGATTCGCAGCGCGACGTGAGCAACATTGAGGATTATATCAAGATGGGCAAGATCGGGCAGGCGTTTACTTCCGATGTGCGCATGGTCCTGCTCATCGACGAGATCGACAAGGCCGATACCGACTTCCAGGATGACATGTTGGACGTGCTTGATCAGATGCAGTTCGACATCATTGAAATTGACAAGACTATCAAGGCGAAGCACCGGCCGGTTATCATCATCACTTCCAATGCGAAGAAGGACCTCTCCGACCCGTTCCTGGGACGATGCAACTTCCATCACATCGCGTTCCCCGATCAAGACATGATGCGTGAAATCCTGCGGGTGCACTTCCCCGATCTGGACTACCAGATCACCGACGCGTGCGTGAAAACCTTTTACCAACTGAGAGAGTTCCAGGGCATCGAAAAGAAACCCGCCACTCGGGAGCTTATCAACTGGATCAGAGCGCTGCGAACCGACCCCGACTTCCGGGCCAAGGACCTGATAGTCGGGAAAATTCCTTACCTGGGGATCCTTTTCAAGAAGAGCCCGGACTATCAACAGGCTATCGCACAGGTGCGCAGGTTGGCGCGACGCTGATCCGACGGGAATAAACCATGTTCGTTGACTTCTTCTATCTGCTGAGGGAATCGGGGATACCCGCGACGCCCACGTCGTTCCTTCGGCTGCATAAAGCGCTCGCTTTGGGGCTGGTAGAAGGCCTCGAGGACTTCTACACCGCGGCCCGATCCATCCTCGTGAAGAGTGAGCGATACTTCGACATCTACGACCGCGTGTTCGCGCATTTCTTCGAAGGGGCTGAATTACCCGATTTCAAAGGGATTGATATCAACGAGACCGCCCGGGCCCTGCTCGATGAATGGCTCAAGACGCCCGACATGCTCGCGGACGCCCTGGGGATAAGCCAAGAGCAACTCAAGACCATGTCCCCCGAGGAATTGCTCCAGTACTTTCTCGACCGACTCAAGGAGCAGACTGAAGCCCACCACGGCGGCAGCCGTTGGATCGGCACGCGGGGCACGTCACCGGTTGGGCATTCCGGTTTCCATCCCGGAGGGATGCGCGTCGGCGGCCGGTCCATGGGGAAATCAGCGGTGAAGGTGGCTCTCGAAAGGCGCTATCGGGATTATTCCGCTGAAGGGCCCCTTACACAGGCACAGATAGGCGAGGCCCTCAAGCGACTGCGGCGCATGGTCCCCGAGGGGCCGAAAGATCAGGTGAACATCGACGAGACAATCCGCGAGACAACCCGGAATTGCGGCGAGATCGAGATCATTTTCGATCGGAGTCTCCGGGACCGCCTCAAGGTGATCCTGATGATCGACAACGGCGGATGGTCTATGGATCCCTACGTAGAAGTGGTACAAACGCTGTTCGATTATGCGCGTGCACAGTTCAAGGACTTGAAGACCTTCTTCTTTCACAACACCATATATGACTACGTGTGGGAAGATCCGCCCCGTGCATACAAGCCCCACCGTGTTGAAGATTTTGCCTCGTGGGACCGGGAGACGCGGCTCATTATCGTCGGCGACGCGAGCATGGCGCCATACGAGTTGATGGCTCAGGATGGTTCCATCTATATTTCCGAGCGGAGCGGCAGGCCGAGTATGGATCGGTTGAACATGCTCGCTGACCTGTTCCCTCATTCGGCCTGGCTGAACCCCACGCCTCCAAGATTATGGCCGATGACACGGACAATCGGCCTAATCAGCCAGATCTTCGCGATGTTCGAACTCACTCTTGATGGGCTCGAGCGAGCGGTGACCCATCTCATGAGCAAGAATTAGCGTCGCGTTCGCGTGATGCATGACCTCCGATTTTTCGGGCCTGCTTTTTGAGTTTGTCTTGAAAACGCGTTGTGTTGGAAATCCTGATACAATGCGCGGTAGCGTGGCTGAGACCCCCCCTTGCATTAATGCTGGCAACGGCATTTGCCGCTTCCCCAGCTGCGTCAGAACACGGTCGCTCCCTCGGTTTTACTCTTTGTTGATCTCGGAAAACGTTTGGTGTAGGTAGCCCGCAGCGGAGGCTCTTTGATCGCGCATGCCGCACGGTCGGCTCCATGACCGATCCCCGCGTGAGGAAATAATTGACGATCGGTCCGAAAAAAATCTTACGCGCCTTGTTCCGCGTTTTCCTGGGATTGATTGTGATCCTGGTAGGATACCTTGTCGTCCTGACCTGCATGGTTGTTTGGGCGTTCGAGGCGAAACTCAAGCGCTGGCCGACTTTTGTTTATTGTGCGCCGTTCACCTTACGCATTGGTGACGACATCGAAGCTGTTGGTCTCTTTGAGCGCCTCAAACGCAGCGGGTACGTTCAGAGCAGCGAGCTGATTCCGGCACCAGGCGAGTGGATGCTTGCAGGATCGACGCTGCGGGTGTGTTTCACGAGTTGTCCCCTTGCCGGTCAAGGGATCGTCAGCGGGCCGGTCGAGGTAGGGCTCGACTGGAAAACAGTACAGTCAATCAAGCTGTTGCGCTCCCAGGACGAGGTCAACCGCATCGTGATCGAGCCGGAATTGCTGGATGTGCTGCCGGCGGAAGGGTCTTCCCGCGACCTCTGTCGACCGCTTCCGCTGAAGGAGATTAAGCCCCTTCTTGTGGACGCGATCATTCAAACCGAGGACCCTCTCTTCTTTGGTCACAGCGGCGTGGACATGGGGTCGATGGTGGAGGCGCTCAAGGCCAATTACAAAGCTGGCCGATATGTACAGGGCGCCAGTACGGTCACTCAGCAGCTCATCCGGATGACGCTTCTGGAGAGGGAAAAGAACCTGTGGCGCAAGATCAACGAGATTGTCCTGGCGCTCCTGGCAGATACGATCTACGACAAGGAAAGGATCCTCGAAGCCTACCTCAACCGCGTCTATTTCGGCCACTGGGGGGCGTTTTCAGTCAATGGTGTCGCGGAAGCATCACGGGTGTTTTTTGGAGTGGACCAGTCAGATCTCGATCCCGCCCAATGCGCGCTCCTTGCTGCTATCATCCGGGCCCCCAACGTCATCAACCCATACCGCCATCCCGCGCGGGCGGTCAGCCGAAGAAACATGGTTCTGGGCCTTCTGTTCAAATCCGGCCGCATCTCTCGAGAAGAGTATGACATCGCGATAGGTCGCCCGGCCCGAATGAGGCGCTGGGAGGGATCGCCCGTGCGCGCCCCTGCATTTCTGGCTTCCGTGAAGGAACGTATCGACAGGCTCGTCCCTGACGCGACTTCGGCCTCAAAGCAGTACGACGTGGTGACGTCACTCGATCCGTCGATCCAGGAAAAGGCGAATATTATCCTCAAGCGTATCTGCAAGGACGCGACCAGCGCGCATCTGATCTTTGCCGCGCCGGACACGGGCGTCATTGAAGCGCTCATCACGCCGCCAAGTCGAGGCTGGTCGGGAGACGGAGGGGGCTTTGAAGCTGTGGCGCCTCTCGCCACAATTCCAGTTCTGAGCAATGCGAAGCAGGACAGCGCGCCTTATTCGCTGGGCGCGCCTGTCTTTCTGCCGGACGACACTGCCCGATACATTACATTCCGTGCCGCCTTTCTGGCTCGCCGGGACTACCTGCTTACGCGCATCATCGACGCGGTCGGCTCAGCGAGAGTCCAGGAGGTTCTGGCAGAATTTGGGGTGGTCGCGCGTGAAGGACCGTCGAAAAGCATAATCGTGGAATCGATTTCTCCGATGCGGATGGCGGAGATTTACGCTGCACTTGCCACACTTGGGAACGCCGGAGTGCTTCATCCCAGGGTCAAGATCTTGGGCACTGGCACCGTGGAATCACCGGCGGATCGGGTTCGTAGCTCCACAAGTCCAGCGGTGCTGTTCCTGGTTAACCGCTTGCTTAAACCCGTCGACGCGATCGCTCTCAAAGAGGGGCGGCCTGACAGGAGCGAAACAGTGCCCTCGGTTTTCACCGCATTTGACAACGGCGGGATTTGGAGCGTAGCCTACCGCTCTGACGCTTTGTGCCTTATCCGCATCCCAGCGACGGACATGAAGCCGGAACAAATCGAAAGTCTTGTGGCTGGAATTCTTCCGTCGCCGGGTCCTCTGGCGGGCCGTTCCGGCACACCCCCCGAAGGAATCGTCACGCGAAAGATATGCGCGGAGTCAGGTCTTCTGGCGACCTCTCTTTGCCCGAAGGTTCTCAACGAGCCCTTTGTGAAAGGGACGCAGCCCACAGAGTGGTGCCCTCTTCGGCACCGTTGACCTGGTTCCGTATGTGAAGCAGGTATGCTTTGGTACCGGCGCCGTCGCTGCACAGCCGGAAAGACGGCGATTCAGCCCATTAAATATGGAGGATAAATCTATGGACGAATTTGTGCAGGCCCACATGAGTATCGTTGTAAGCGCCACTGTTGAGGCGCTCAGGAAGCACGGCTTCGGGGCCGAATTCTTCGCGACACGCGACGACGCTGTTCGCTTCATCATGGAACACGCGGCGGATTGTCAAACTGTCGGAATCGCGGGCACGCACTCGGCTCGGGCTCTGGGTATCGTTCCGCTCCTGGAACAGGCCGGCAAGAAGGTCTACGACCATTGGAAGCTCAAACTCGGCACCCCCGAGGAGCTTGAGTGCCGCAAGATGCAGTCGCAGGCAGATTTATTTATTTCTTCGACGAATGCGCTGACCATGACGGGCGAAATCGTCAACCGGGAAGGCGCGGGTAACCGCACCAACGCCATGACCTTCGGGCCACGCAAGACCATCATCGTAGCCGGAACCAACAAGATTGTCCCCAACATCGACGCGGCAATAGCACGGCTTGAGAACGTTGCCGGGCCTGTGCGGGCTATGAGCCTGAAACGAAAGACCCCGTGCGTGAAGGCGGGCAGATGCATGGATTGCGACTCTCCCGAACGCATCTGCCGCATTACGAGCATCATCCATCGGCAGCCGATGTTTTCCAAAATCACGGTGGCCATCTTAAATGAACACCTAGGCTACTGATGATGAAATTTACCGTTCAAGCGCCGAACAGAATCGACCTCGCTGGAGGCACCACTGACCTGTATCCATTGTACTTGCTGATGGATGGAGGATGCACGGTCAACGCCGCAGTCTCCGTGCTCAGCACGGTAACATTCACGCGCTCTGACGTGCCGGGTGTCAAGATCGTTTCGCAGGACCTTGGAACCAGCATCGAGGCAAACGAGCCGAGCCGGCTGCCGCGGACCGGGCCTTTAGCTCTGGTGTGCCGGACGGTTGCGGCGATGTGGCCACCGGGTCCTGCTAAAATATCAACGCGCAACCACGCTCCCTCAGGATCGGGACTCGGCGCATCGAGCGCGCTCATTGTGGCGGTAATCTCCGGCCTTCTCAAATTTCGCGGT
>JAIWNO010000215.1 GCA_020216785.1 Desulfomonile sp. | reverse complement strand
TCACCCCGCTCGGCCGAGCTGTTTGCACTACCTCGTAGCCAAGTTCTCTAATGCGGTCGGCCACGGCCGAGACATCGGTGCGTTCCGGATCGAACTCAACGGAAACCTTCTCAGCTGCCAGGTTGACAGAAGCTTCCAGCACTCCGGACAAATCGCCGAGGCTACGCTCGACCCTCCGGACACACGCGGCGCAACTCATGCCCCGAACGTTCAACGTTTCTTTAGCCAACTTGGTACCCGGCTTTCTCCACCGCCTCGATCACGGCGCTCATATCTACAGGCTTCTCTTGGTCAAATGTGGCCTCTCCGCTGCTCAGGTCCACCCGGCAGTTGCAGACCCCCTCGACTTCGTGAAGGGCTTTGGTCACTGCGGCCACACAGTGCTCGCATGACATTCCCTCGATCTTGATTGTGGTTACCTGCATTGCGGTCATACTGAAATCTCCTTCAACATGGCGCAACAGCGCCAAGCTATTCGGAGGCGATCCTTCGTTTCCAGAAGGCCGCCAAGCCGCCCCGCCTGAAAACAAGCTGGATAAGTTCCCAGCCCTCCTCACCCCGGCGGTTGAGCAGATCGACGAGTGCGTCAGGCTCTGCCTCGGGTACATGTTCCAGGTCGCAGTCCCCTTTTGCGGAACAGAAGTATACAAGTTTGGAAAACATCTCGGCTGTGTGCCTGGTGACCGTGTACTCGAAGCGCTCCATAAGACAAATCCTCAATGAGAGATCGGAATCACACGCCATTCGGCCTCGCCTATAGTATAGTTCACCGGCGCTCAATAACAAGAACAGGAACCCTCGTGTATTCCGTTTTCACGCCGGCGTACGGCACAGGAAAAAGCGTGCCTGAACCGATTATTTCGTGTAAACTTGCATCACCCGCCTCAACGATAGCATGGAAATCAGGAGCTGTGCATGGATAACTGGACCTTCGGCATCACTATGACGGTCGTAGGAACGGGTGCCACTTTCTTGATCCTCGGCATCCTGGTATTTGTCATTGGCCTGCTCAAGAGGGGGTTTCCTCTTTCTGCCGGTCCTAACCAAAACGAGAAAGCGAAAGGGGCGTGAGATGCTTGACGGCTTTGTAATGGCCCTGTCGGGATTGACCCAAGGGGTGAGGTTCGTTTTCACTTTCCAAGGCCTGCCAAATGTGGTGATGCTTGGTGTAGCGGCAGTCCTGCTCTACCTAGCCGTCAAGAAGGGTGTGGAACCGCTTTTGCTGCTGCCGATCGGGTTCGGATGTCTCCTGGTGAACATTCCTTTGAGCGATCTGATGGACGAGGGTGGTTTGCTGCGCTTCTTTTATGACATTGGGATCTCTACGGAGATCTTTCCCCTACTCATTTTCGTCGGAATTGGTGCTATGACCGACTTCACCCCGTTGCTGGAGAACCCCAAGATCCTCCTCTTCGGGGCTGCAGGTCAATTCGGCATCTTCATGACGCTGCTGCTCGCGCTGGCGCTTGGGTTTTCCCAGGTCGAAGCGGTGTGCATCGGCATAATCGGTGCGTGCGACGGGCCCACGGCCATTTACGTGACAAGCCAGTATGCGCCTCATTTGCTCGGCGCGGTATCGGTCGCCGCGTACTCGTACATGTCGCTGGTGCCGATCATTCAGCCGCCGATTATGAGGGCGCTCACCACACAGAAAGAGCGGCTGGTGCGCATGCCCATGTCCGCCGCATCGACCGTGTCGCCCTACACGAAACTTCTCTTTCCGATCGTTGTCACGGCAGTGACCGGGCTCATCGCGCCGAAAGGCCTCCCGCTCATGGGCACGATCATGCTCGGCAACTTCATGAAGGAAAGCGGCGTGGTGCAACGGCTTACCGGCGCGTCCGAAAACGAGATCGCCAACATCGTTACCCTTTTTCTCGGGCTTGCCATCGGCGGGACCATGGAAGGGCATAAATTCCTCAGGCCCGAGACCCTTGCGATCTTCGGACTCGGTTTCGTAGCCATTTGCGTGGACACAGGCGCGGGCGTGCTGCTTGGAAAGCTGATGTGCTTTCTCTCAGGCGGGAAGATCAACCCGCTCATTGGCGCAGCGGGCATCTCCGCGTATCCAATGGCTGCCAGAGTGGCTCAAGTGCAGGGTCAGCTCTATGATCGCAGGAATTACCTTCTGATGCACGCTATGGGGGCCAACACGGGCGGACAGATCGGATCGGTCATGGCAGCCGCGGTGATGCTTTCCGTGCTCAAAGGGTTTGGAATGGCGTAATCCGTCTTAATCCACATTGAATGTGAGCCGCCTTGCGAGTTCGTTGTCGATGTAGACTTCGACCTTCCACAGGCCGGGCTTATGTTGGTACAAGGCTTTCAGCGGCATGGAATGAAGCCGCTGAGAGCCTCCCTTCGGCCTCTCGTGCGCCTTGTCCTGCTCCTCACGCAGCACGTGGGTCTGTTGTATCGTTCGATACTCCAGACCGGACGGATCGTACCAGACCGTCTTGGTCACATAGTTGTTCTTTTCGTTCGCGGGAACGAAAATGACGTTGACCACATCCTGCATGGTATGGTCGAAGTTCGTCCTCGCATGGGCCGTGGAGCCGGCAGTAAGCACTACGTTCTTGAGCAGCCAAAACTTCTCATCGGAGGCTGTGCGCACAATGGGCTGGAACTTGCCCCAATTGAATGCGTTGCACCCGAGCGCACAGGTCGCCATAATTCCGCATACCAGCAGCCGGAACGCAGCACGCTTCCCGATGGCCATCAGGCACTCCTTACAAGTGCGATTTCGTCGCATTCCGGAAACTTGGCGCACCGGATGCAGTCAGCCCAAATCTTGTGCGGGAGGTCACCTTTCTCCATGATGGAGAACCCAAGGCGCTCGAACAAGCGTGGGCGATAGGTGAGCACGAACACCCGCTTGACGCCCATCTCCCGCGCTTCATCCAACAAATGCTCCACAAGCTCGCTCCCGATCCCGCGGCCTTGCATGTCCGTCTGGACAGCCAACGACCGAACCTCCGCCAGGTCCTCCCACACCACGTGGAGCGCTCCGCAGCCCACGATTTCGTTCGATGCGTCGTCGACGCTCACGATGAAATCCCGCACCTGGCCATAGATTTCACTCATGGCGCGAGGCAGGATTTGCCCCCGTTCAGCTTGTTCGGTGATAAGTCGATGAATAGGCTTGACGTCCGCCAACCGCGCTTTGCGAATCACCCTGACACCTCCATCGCCGGCGACTCCATCAGCCTGCGCATCAGTTCGCGGGCCGACTCGGAACCGGGCGACGCCCCAAGCATCCGGGTGAGCTCTTCCACTCGTTGCTCCTTGCCCAACTTTGTTACCTCAATGCGTGTACGGCCTTTGCGCACCGATTTCTTTACGGAAAAGTGATGGCCCGCCAGCGCGGCGATCTGATGGAGATGCGTAACACACAATACCTGTTGGCTCCGCGCTACCCGTGCCAGCCGCGTTCCCACCGCGGATGCGGTCCTCCCTCCGATACCTGCGTCGACTTCATCGAAAATCACGGTCCGCCACGCTGCTTCGTCCGCTTGCAGGGCTTTCACCGCGAGCATGATCCGCGACAGCTCTCCGCCGGACGCGATGCTTGCCAACGGACGCAATGCCTCACCGGGATTGGCGGAAAGAAGAAATTCCACCCGGTCCATTCCGTCTGCCGATCCGCGATCTTCGCCCAGGTCATCGAAATGCACGCTGAATAACGCGTCGGGCATCGCGAGGTCTTTCAGCTCCTTCTTCACAGAAATTTCAAGTCTGCGGGCCGTCTTTCTTCGTGCCTCGCCGAGGCCCTGTGCTGCTTCGAGATACGCCGCTCGCTTTGCGGCAACCTCGTTCTCGAGCTTCCGCACGGTCGCGCGAGCTTCGATGATATCGCCGGATTCCCGATTGAGTTGTTCAAGATGGCGCAAGAGGCCTTCTACGTCGGTTCCATATTTTTTCTTGAGCCGTCTGATAAGCCCAAGTCGTTCCTCAATCTGCTCAAGCCTCGCAGGGTCGCTGTATGACTTCTCGGCCGCGTTGCGCAACTCCATGGCCACGTCTTCGAGGCGATAGATCGCCTCATTCAGACCTTCTCCGATGCCGCTCAGGCGAGGATTGACCGCCACAAGGAAATCCACCGCCTTCTTCACGTCCGCAAGGTCGGCCAGAATGCTTCCCGATCTTCCATAAATCGCCTGGTGCGCTTCGTACGCGCGCTCACGAATTTGGACAGCTTTCCTGAGGATCTCCCGTTCCTGCGCCAGCTCATCCTCTTCTCCGGCCCTGAGGGCTACCTTCGTCAACTCTTCTACAGCGGCT
The DNA here is from genome assembly GCA_020216785.1 of Desulfomonile sp. GTDB lineage: Bacteria > Desulfobacterota > Desulfomonilia > Desulfomonilales > Desulfomonilaceae > JAIWNO01. The sequence goes on along the minus strand of JAIWNO010000215.1, from coordinate 5,719 downwards.
GCGTTGTCCTGGTTCTGATGCTCCATTTGTTGGAGCGTTGCTTGTGCAGCTTGAAGCTGCCGTGCGCATCGGACCCGTTCTGCGAAAGCCTCCCGAGTCAGCCGCTGGAGCGGTTGAAGCCCACCGAATCGATCCAACAGGGCCGCGTGCTCATCGGGATTCAGCAGCAACTGATGCTCGTGCTGCCCGAATATGCTCACCAACGCCCTCCCGGCGGCTTGGAGAGTGCCAAGGGGCACGAGCGAGCCGTTTACCGCGCACCGGGATCGTCCCGTGCCGGACAATCGCCGGGACAAGATGATTTCGCCGCCGTCAGCGGAGATTCCCTCCGGGAGACCCGCAATCTCCAATTCGTTGGGGACCTCGAAAAGCGCCTCAACCGATGCTTCTTCTTCGCCTGTTCGAATGAGGTCCGGCCCGGCTTTGGCCCCCAAAAGCAAATTCAGCGCGCCGATAAGAATCGACTTCCCCGCGCCGGTTTCGCCGGTGAGCACGTTAAAACCCTCGTGGAATTCGACCTGAACTTCGTCGATAATTGCGAGGTTTGCTATCTTAAGAAAGCGTAACATTGCTCCAAATGCGGGTTTCCATACCCGTGTACGTTCCAAGCGGCTAGGCGGCCGAGAGTGGCCCCGTGCTCACAGCAGACCTAACTTCTCCTTGAGCACGTCGAAATAATCCCGAGACCGGGATTTGACCATAAGGAAGGGCAGGGGCGACCTGACAATGCGGATCGATTGCCCTGTTTCCAGCCTCACGGTAGCATGGCCGTCGAGAGTCAGAGTAAGCTCTTCGCCTCTTTTGAGCACCAGCTCCGTTTCCATGGAGGCCGGGATCGCCAAAGTTCGCAGCAGTCCCGAATAAGGGCAAATCGGAGTGAGGAGCATCGCTTCGATGTCCGGATGCACCAACGGTCCATTCGCGGCATATGAGTACGCACTGGAACCGATCGGCGTGCACAGGATCAGTCCGTCGGCCCTCACCTCGATCTCCCGGGAATCGCCCATTCGCACACCGAGGTCAATGAGTCTGGCCCGGGCTCCCCAGTGAATCACCACATCGTTAAGCACTCGGGTGACCCTGCCGTCCGGGAGCGTCACCTGAAGCATCATCCGCTTCACCAACTCAGCGGAGCCGTCCAGCAGCAATCGCAATTCCGATTCGGCCTCGTCGGGCGAGATCTCGGCCATGTAGCCGACCCGCCCAAGATTTACGCCGAGGACCGGCACGGTCTTGGCATTGAGCAGTGAGGCAGCTCGCAAAATAGTCCCGTCGCCGCCAAGCACAACGAAGACATCTGCATCATCACCGATCCGGTCGCTGGTGGCCGCACCCCACCTGCCGGCCAAATCAGCCTGGGAGGATTCAAGGAGGACGTCTCTTCCGTCTTCTTTGATGAAGCGACTCAGCCGCTCTCCCAACACCACGGCCTGTTGTTCCGACCTTTTCAAGATAAGGGCGATACGCCGCATGTAAGCCTCAGTGAATTCATAGATTTCGACGCTGGATTGAGTAGCACGATCAGCGTGAAAAATCCAGCAAAACCGCTCAAAGACCGACACAACCTCATGCGGTCCCTTGCCTGAATGCGCGTGATGCGATACGCTGACCCCATGGAATTGTTCGACCACACAGCCCCTCGTCGCGCCGAACGACCACTCGCGGACAGAATGCGCCCGGCGGACTTGGTTGATTTCGTAGGGCAGGAGCACATCCTTGGTCCGGGAACCATGCTCCGCCGCGCGATCGAGGAGGACCGACTATTCTCGATGCTGTTTTGGGGACCACCGGGAACGGGTAAGACAACCCTCGCGCGAATTATCGCGGCGCGATCGCGTTCACGTTTCATACACTACTCCGCGGTTACTGCGGGCGTGAAAGAGATCCGCGAGGTGGTTGCCCGCGCGCGGGAAGACCTAACCGTTTCCGGAGTGCGAACCATCCTTTTCCTCGACGAAATTCACCGCTTTAACAGGGCCCAGCAGGATTATTTACTCCCGCACGTGGAAGACGGAACTGTCCTCCTTATAGGGGCCACCACGGAAAACCCGAGCTTCGAGGTCAATTCCGCGTTGCTGTCGAGGCTTCGAGTATTCGTGTTCGAGTTTCTCGATCCGCCTTCAATCGAACGGATCATCCGTCGAGCCCTGGAAGACCCGGAGCGCGCATTGGGCGGCCTCGGGCTGACTCTCGACGACGAAGCGTCTTCGACGATTGTAGCACTGTCCGGCGGAGACGCAAGGACTGCTCTGAACATCCTGGAGGTGGCCGCTGCCGAAGCACGGCAGCACCATGAGGGTTGTATCGACCGGGAACTCGTGCTGGAAGCCGCTCAGCGCCGAAGCCTGTTGTACGACAAGACCGGTGAGGAGCATTACAATCTCATCAGTGCGTTGCACAAGTCTTTGCGGGACAGCGATCCCGACGCGGGCCTTTACTGGATGGGCCGCATGATCGAAGGAGGTGAGGACCCGCTGTACATTGCGCGGCGTCTGATCCGCTTTGCAAGCGAGGATGTCGGCCTTGCGTCGCCGCGGGCCCTGGAGCAGGCCCTGGCAGCGTACCAAGCATGCCGATTCGTCGGCCTACCGGAATGCGCGCTTGCGCTCGCACAGGCCGTGGTCTTCCTTGCGACCGCTCCCAAATCAAACTCGCTGGAGGCCGCGTACATTGCTGTTAAGCAGGAGATCAGACGTACCGGCCATCTGCCGGTTCCGCTCCACATCCGTAACGCACCCACACGGTTTATGGAGCATCTCGGGTACGGCAGGGGCTACAAGTACGCGCACGACTACCCCGACGCGAAGGTCGACCAGGAGCACTTTCCCGAGGGGATTCGCACCAGACGTTTCTACCATCCCACGGACCGCGGTTTTGAGGCCACGATACGGGACCGGATGGGGATAGGGGATAAGGAAGACGGTTAGCAGCCACAACCTGTTGCTCAACTATCCGGCTTCTGCTACCATAGATTATTAGTGATCGACAATTCCTCTTACAGATACGGGGTGCCACATGTTTCGGGCGATTTTCACCGTCGTCGCCTTGATTGCCGTACTCGCAGGGCCGTCTGTAAATCTCAGCGTTGCGTGGGACAAGTACGCTCCGAGAATAGAAGGTGTGAGCGAATGGGAGATCGCTGAGTGGCAAGCCTACTATGGCTACGGTCCCTTTATGCCGGTAATTTTGGTTCCTGGATATGCTGCTCCTGTCATGCCACCGCCTTTGGTACGTCCGCCATCCTCGAAGAAGCGGGGCCGGCTCGCTCCGTGCAAAGAGCCGCTGTGGTAGCCGTCATGGCCTACTCTATGGTCACGTTCTCGGGAGCTTCTAAAGAATTTGTGTTTGAGGCGCGGGCTGACCCGATGATCGTGCCACGCGACTGGCCTGCAATGCTATACAAAGTCTTGAGCGAGACACGGAGGAGTGATGAAGACCGTAGCAGAGAATGACGCTTACGTGATAGCGGTTGATGAGGTCAAAAACCGTATCTATTTCACGATGCGCGGCTCATGGATTGATACGAAACAAGTTCTGGGCTGGCTCGATGATCTCGCTACAGCGATCAAGCTCTGTAAACCAGGTTTTACGGAACTGATCGACTGGCGGCAAAGCACGGCAATCCTGCTTACCGACAAGATTGCGGAAGCACAAAAAATGGCCATGCAAGCTGGTTTGCGCAAAGCTGCACGCGTATACGCCAAGGATACATTTCTCAAAGACCAGATGGATTGGTTAACCCAGAAGACCGGATTTCCTGTGCAATCGTTTTTCGATCTGAAGGAAGCCGAAGCCTGGCTCGATGAGAAATAGTGTCAATTACCAGCGCTGGAAATCCTCGACGAACCATAGGAATTGGATGGAATTCGGTTTGTGGTTGGGATTCGGATGCGTTGGACGCCGGCGGGGACCGGACTTCGATTTTCCATCCCATGAAGACGGTGACATGCTGGGGACAACAGTAGCGAGACAGGGACCTTGCCTGCCATCTTTGGGTAGCCGAGAAGCCCGCCCCACCATATCTTGCTGACGACTGTCACCCGCTGAAAGCCCATTTGTGCGATGTGGCAGCCGGTTAATGGATTCGAATTCGGCGATCAGCTGAGCACCCCCGAACATCCGTATTACCTCCCGCTATCCTTTCGTTTGCGACGACCGGCGGTGATCTTTTGGCACAGACGCAGCCCGGCAAATGCATCCGCAGCCCAATAGTCGGAGCCGGTCGTGCGCCATACCCGCTCATCAACCTGTCCGCCGCCGATAATGATCAGCGGGCGCTCGCCGGTATCCCGTGTAGCCGCCTCGAACAACGCCACCAGCTCTCTCAAGTGAGGAAAACTGTCAGTGATAAGAGCGGAAGCGGCAACCAAGTGGGGCTTGAACTCCGTGTACGCTCTGACGAATTCCGAGGGCGGAACATCCACCCCCAGGTCCATGACGGTGAAGCCGTGGCATTCCAGCAAGTCCTTGAACAGGTTCTTGCCGATATCATGGATGTCGCCCGCTATGGTGCCGAGAAGCACGCGGCCGCGGTCTCCTTTCGATCGGTTCTTAGTCATGATCGGACGGAGCATGTTCACGGCCTGGTGCATGATCTCTCCGGCCATGATAAGGCCCGCGATGAAGTATTGGCCTTTCTCGTGCAGCGAGCCTACGAGGCGCATTCCCTTTTGACACGCGGAGAGGATATCTTCCGGCGACACTCCGGCCGCGAGATGCCGTCCGATCTCGGACAGGACCTCTTCTTCTTTTAATTCGGCAACCAGCCGAGCCAGCATTTCCAATTCACGCGCCAACGGGCCTTCGGTCTTTTTCCGCACCATGCTGTCTTTGCCCTTTACCGTTCTTCCCATAGCCCCAATTTTGTCTTCAACCTCATGACCTCCGGCGGTGCGGTGAACCACCCCCAGCCAAAAGGAACGTCGTCAAAATCATAAACGGTGTATTCCAACCGAAAAGCGGGCGAGCCGACCGGCCGATTCAACAAGGCCGCGTCTTCTTCGCCGAGCAAGGCTGGCAGGACTATCAGCTCACCTTTCTTCGCGGTGCCGGTGCCTTGGCCGTTGAACAGGTCGGACAGCGGCCCCAGGCTCAATTCAGCTTCCACCACGGGACGTCGTGGGTCGCAGCGGATGTGCCCCTCGTGAAACATGACCGGTTGGCCGTCACGCAACAGGAGCCGGCGTATCAGGATCACCCGCGCGTGTGGCGGGAGTTGCAAAATCTCGGCCGTCTTTGGGTCGGCTCTCGTGAGGTTGATCTGCAAGACCTTGACTTGTGTGCGCTCGGGATCATGGAAAATCTCCCGAAGGCTGTCCAGGTCGAATCGGGACTCGGTTAATTTCAGAGGTTTGACGAACGTGCCCGAGCCTTGAATGCGCTCCAGAAGACCTTGTTCCATGAGCACGCCAATTGCCTGACGCACGGTCATGAGCGAGAGCCCGTACTCCTTGCTCATTGCGGACTCGGATGGGATCTTCTCACCCGGCGGATAGACCCCTTCGGCAATCCGCCGACGGAGGATGGCGGCCAACTGGGCGTAGGCCGGTTCGTATCGATCTTTGCTGATGCGATCGCGCATTGCTCGCGTGGTTCGGTCGTTATACCTGTGCGCAATCGAGCCTGTCAAAATCACTTCTTTGAAAGCGCATCGGTATTAGTTCAGAGCTTCGGATCTCCGTTTGCGCCGTTGCCGGGCGGGCTAGGGTAGGGGCGGGTC
>JAIWNO010000214.1 GCA_020216785.1 Desulfomonile sp. | reverse complement strand
TCAGCTCCGCCCCCTCCTGAAAAGGATGTCGCGTTATAGCAGTTTGATTTCTTCAGGGTATCGGGAGGAAGCGTTCACTTCGAGCGACGCAAGGCCATCGAATCTTCGTTCACGGGCCTCTCGACACTTACCAAAAGACCTGCGATTCGGTCAGAACTTCTGGCAACTGCTATATTCGACGCTCCACGTTACCAGGGACCAGGAGGGCTACTTTGCCTTGTACAGTTTCCACTGCCCGCCTTCAATAACCACCGGGACGTAGCAGTCCGGTCCGAGGCCGTTATGGTTGTCGGGCGAGTAGTTGAAAATCCCATTCTGCCCGACGAAATTCTTGATCTGTTCGATGTTATCTCGAAGTTGTTCCCGAATCTTGACGAGATCGACGTCCTTGGATGGGTCAAGCTTCGGATCGACCTTCTTGAGAGCTTCGGCGATCATGTACGCTTCATCCCAGGTGTGACCCGCGTACAAACTGAAGGCCCCGAACTGCTTGGTATATTTGGTGTACAAGTCCATAGCCACCTTCTTCTGCGGATCGTTCTCCGGCAGGTCCGGCGCCACGAGGGTCTTCAGCGATGTTGAAACGATCCCTTCTCCGTCCTTGCCGGCAAGCTCGATGAATTCCGGTCCCACGATCGCGTAATCGCTCACGATGATTCCTGTGAAGCCCAGTTCTTTTGCACCTTTTATGATCATCGCAGTGTCGGGAACGTTGCCGGTGATCAACAGGCCATCAGCTCCCGCTGCCTTGATATGCGTTATTTGCGGCCCCGCATCCGTGCTGCCGGGAGCGTATTTCTCCACGATGGCAGGGGTGATGCTCATCTTTTTGCAGGCTTCATCGAAGGTGGCCTTGCCCGTCTGGCCGTATGCGGTATCGATATAGATGTATGCGATTTTCTTCACACTGCGATCCTGTAAATTTTTGAGGAGTATCGGGATGGAAGCCTCCATCTGGCGAGGCACTACGTTGAACACCCACTTTTTCGTCGGCTTCCAGATTTTGTCCGCAGGCGCGGAGCAGAACATGGGGATTTTTCCCGTCTCTACCGTCTGAATGCAGGACAATGACGTTGCAGACGACGAGTACCCGGCAAGTACTACGGCCTTGTCAACGTCAATCAGTCTTTTGGTACTGATCACGCCCTTTGCGGTGTCGCTTTCGGAGTCATAAACAATCGCCTTCAGTTGCCTCCCGTTTACGCCTCCGGCAGCGTTTATCGACTCTATGGCGATGTCCAAGCCTCTCTTGTTGCCGATCCCGAGGTTTGACTGGCGGCCTGTAAGATCCACCACGACGCCGATCGTGTAAGGAGCGGACTGTGCCCAGGTCAGGCCGGCGAGGAGAAAGACCACGCCCACACATGCTACGGCAATAATCGTTCCCAGCTTTTTCATGCCCTTGCCCTCCTCTTTGAATGAGTGTGTTGCTCTATTAGCCACCCATGTAGGCCGCCTGAATTGTGGGGCTCGCGATGACTTCTTCGCGCGTGCCTTCCAGGACGACCTTTCCACGCTCGAGAACATAGACGTAGTCCGCGATTTTCAATGCCGCCCTCGCATTCTGCTCGACAAGAAGGAGCGAAACGCCCCATTCGTCACAGATGTGTCTGAGGGTGCTCATCATTTCTGCGACAAGCATCGGAGCCAGACCAAGGGACGGCTCGTCCGTGGCCAGCAATTTAGGGTCGGCCATAAGCGCCCTTCCCATTGCCAGCATTTGCTGTTCCCCACCGGATAGGGTCTCCGCCTTCTGCTTCAACCGGCGCTTCAGGACTGCGAAAAGCGAAAAGATCATTTCCAGACGCTCGCTCTGCACTTTTTTGCGCATTGACTTAGGGAGTGAGTACGTGCCAAGTTCGAGATTCTCCCTCACTGTGAGGGAGCCGAAGAGTTCCCGACCTTCGGGAACGCAGGCGATCCCTTTTCTGATTACCTCGTGAGCTGGACGGCCTTCGATGGGCTCTCCGTCAAGGACGATCTTGCCTTTCTGAGGCGAAAGCAGCCCGGCAACGGTCTTGAGCAGTGTGCTTTTCCCAGCGCCGTTACTGCCGAGAATTGCGACTATCTCTCGTGGATGCACCCGTAACGAAACGTCTTTCAATGCCTGGGCCTCGCCGTAGAAGGTCGAAATGCCGTCGATTCGGAGCCTTATTTCGCGGCTCGACTCCGCCGAAGCTCGGTGTACATCCGCATTGCACAAACCCGCCATCAGCTACAGCTCCTGTCCCAGGTAAGCCTTGATTACGCGCTCGTCGTTTTTCACCTCTTCAGGCGTTCCCTCGGCTATCTTGACTCCAGCATCCAGCACAACAATCTTTTCGGACAGAGACATGACAAAAGGCATGTTGTGCTCCACAAGGAGGATTGTCAGGCCCTGTTCGATAAGTCTGTGGATCAGTTTGACCAGCCTTTCCACTTCGTGGCCGGCAAGGCCGCCCGCAGGCTCATCGAGCATGAGAAAGCCCGGCTTCATGGAGAGCGCACGCGCGATCCCGACGAGCTTGCGCTCGCCCAAAGGAAGCCGCGAGATCGGCTCGAGCGCTTTCTCTTCCAAGCCGACCATAGCGAGGCATTCCATCGCCTCCTCGCGAATCCGCTTCTCTTCTCGCCGGGCCGAAGGCAAAGCAAATCCGCACGCAAGCATCCCCGATCCGGTTTTCCCATGGCAGCCCGTCATAGCGTTTTCGATTACCGTCATACTGCTGAAAAGCTCTTCCAATTGGAACGTTCGGGCTATTCCCTTGGAAGCTACAATGTGGGCGGGAAGTCCTGCAATATCGCTTCCTCCGAAGTGTATGCCGCCGGAATCAGGAATATAAACGCCGGTGATAACGTTGATGAGCGTGCTCTTGCCCGCTCCGTTGGGGCCGATGACCGCGGTAATCTTTTTCCTCTTTACGGAAAAACTCACCAGGTTGAGCGCACGAATCCCTGCAAAGGACCTGCTCACATTTTGCACATCGAGCAGCACGGAATCAGGCTGACTTGCCAAGGAGTCTCCTTCCGAAATGGGCGAGGCGATCGAGGCCGCCCGCCAGTCCTTCAGGCATAAAGATCAGTATGGCCACGATGAGAACACCAAAGAACACGGCATCGACCTCCGCCGTCAATTTGGGAAGAATGCCCTTGAGGTACACATGAATCGCCTCACGAAGCCATATCAGGACGACACTGCCGAGCACGGGGCCGTACAATGTTGTCGCTCCACCGATAACGATCATTGTGAGCAACTCTACAAGCAGCGGGAAACCGAACATGCTGGGCGTGGTGAATTGCAGATAGAAGCAGTATAGGCTGCCCGCAAAGCTCGCCATGACCGCTGTGAGAACGAAAACCTTCAGTTTGAAACGGGGAACATTAATAGCGACACTGCTTGCCGCGACTTCGCTGTCGTGTAGTGCCTTAATCGCGCGGCCCACTCGTGAATTCATCATATTGAAGAAAAACCAAAGACAGCCCAAACAAAGGACCCAGGAGACAAAATAGTAATGGAAATCGCCTCTCAAAGTGAAGCCGACTACCGAAAGAGGCGGTATGCCCATAAGGCCGTCATGACCGCCGGTGATCTCACCCGATTGGGCCAGTGCGATTTCTACAATGAACAGCAACCCGAACGTAGCGCACGCAAGATAGTAGCCGCGTAGCCGCAACAGTGGCGCCCCAATGATATATGCGATCGCGGCCACAACCAGCGCGGCAAAGATAATTCCGGCCCACGGAGGCAGTATTTCTCTCGCGGCAAGTATGCCCGCGACATACGCACCCAGACCGAAGAATGTGGGAGCAGCAAGCGAGAAGATACCGGCTTGTTCGAGCAGGACCGCCATTCCGCAAGCGAGCGTCGCGTAAAATGCAACGAAACACATTACGCCGATCACGTACGTCCCCGGCGTGACGAAGGGAAGCACAGCGAGGCCGACGATGAAGACAACCCATAATAAGGAGAACCGATGTTTGCTGTTCATCTTCGCCTCAGTCCGGGGAAACTTATGGTTTGCAGAATAAGAAAGAGAATCATCACGATCAGGGCCAGAACATCCTTGAGTCCCGATGAGACAAAACCTGCCCCGAATCCTTCAAGAAGGCCGAGCGCGAGAGCAGCCGCCACAGTGCCGGTCATACTCCATCCACCTGCGATTGCCGCCACTAATCCCTTGAGCCCGGTGAGCAGACCGATTTCATAGCCCGTGAATGTAATGGGAGCAGTCACAATGCCCGTTACAGCCCCGAGTCCGCCTGCGAGCCCGAAACAAAAAAGCCTGAACCTGCCGATATCGATCCCCATGAGCTTGGCGCCGGTTTGATTGATGGCAGACGCGCGCAATGCTGTGCCGAACAGGGTGTGATTCAGAAACAGATGTAAGCCCAGCGTGATCAATGTCATTATTGCAACAACACAGAGAACCTGTGGGGTCACGCCCGCACCAAAAAAGTGAATAACGCCGCTTCCGAAAAAGGGCTCAATGCGACGAGATTCTGAGCCCCACTGAAGAAGAACCAGCCCCTTGATCACCGAAGCCGATGCTATGGTGAGCATCATGTAGGTCATTTCCGTGGGAAACCGGATTGGTCGTATGACCAACCGCTCAAGCAGCATAGATATGGCAATGGTGCAGGCAACAGCGAATAATACCGACGAAGGCAGGCCGAATCCCATGGTGTGGAATGCCCACGTGAGCATTCCGCCGAGCATGACGAATTCACCGGTGGTGAAATTGAGCACTTTGGTGATGAGATACACTACGCTCCAGCAAATCCCGATGACCGCATAAATGCTGCCGGCCGTTATTCCGGAAATTGCATACTGGACGGTCTCCGAAAGCAGGGTCATCCTCCGCACTCCATCAAGGGCGTTGAGACGAATGCGTAATCAAGATTGGAACATACCAGCCTCGTTGGTGCTACCTGTCGGAAAGCGCATAGGATCAGTGATACACGCCGTACTCCTTGGTGAAATCGAACATTGCCTGCACATTTTCCGGCCTCGAATCCGAAAGCGGAGCCGCAGCGTCCATAATGAACCCGCCGTCCACCGCACATATGTCGATGAGCTTCTTGCAGTAGGCCTTCACATCTTCCGGAGTGCCCACCGTGAGAAGGCTCATGGGGACGTTTCCGCGAATACAGCAGCGGTCTCGCATCATCTTCTTGGCTAGGAATATATCGGTAGCTTCAAAATGATAAATTACCTTGCCCGGAGGCACATCTCGGAATGCCTCAAGTCGATTGTTGCAGACTCCTTCCACGAGTACCCAGGGTGTAATGCCTTCGTGGATAAAGGCCAGCAGAAGTTCCTTCATGTGCGGCCAATAAAATCTCTGGAATTGTTGGGGCGACATGAAGTTATCGAGGCCCTTGTGCAGCGGAATGAAAACTCTGGCAACGCCGGTACGCTTTGTAGAAGCTATGGCGGTGTTAATCATGATGGGCAGAAGCTTTTCACACGCGGCCATCACTTTGTCCGGACGCCTGTACAAATCCATCATGATTCCTTTCGTGCCACGGAAAAAATCGCCCAACGTATCGAAAGGCACTTGGCTGAACCCGCCGTAGGAAGACGGAAAACCAAGTTCCGCCATTTTTTTCCCGTACGCTGCCGCCCATTTCAGTATTTCGGCCGACGCCTTACCCGCTTCAATCATGGCTGTTCGCACTGATTCCATTTCGGGTGTGAGCAGGAAAAAAGCATTATGAATGCCCCAGAAATACGAAATCACCTGATTCAAAGGCGGCAGGTTTTCCAGCGGGGCAAACGATTTGTATACGCGAGGCCAGAAACGGCGAACCATGAAATCGGACATATCGTAAAGGAAATGGTCATACTCTTCGGGCTTCATGACTTCGAGTTCAACGAACTGGTAGCCCATATCGTCGGCCAGGCCGTGTCCCGCCCATTGCAGGTGCTGGAAGTCCAGCACGTCGAGCAACGGCCCGAATCCTCGTAAAGGGAAAGGGTTGTCTACAGTGTCCGGCTCGAAGTGCTGCATACATTCGACCCATGCATCAAACATCACTTGGTGCTTGTACATGGCGTCCTTGGCTGTTATACCCTTCCACCTGGCTGGAAAGAAATCCCACAAGCACGCGATGGGCACTCGATCCGGCTTCTTAAGCGCGACCGCATCGGCCATGCGCTTTTCCCGCTCCAGGAACAGCTGCTGCACGTCACTCATGGTCAGCCTCCCTTAGTGGTCTGTGGCGTAAATGTAGTGAGGCCTCTTGCGTCTGTTTCTTTAACCATTGGTAGCGCCGGGGTCTCACCGGCAGTTGGTTGCTCAGCATGGGCACTGGATCGGCAAGATGTGGTCTCTGTTCTTGGTGGGGCAGGCGAAACGCCTGTTCCACCATGCCTACCCAAAACCAGTCGCCGCATTAGCAGGCGAGCCTCTATGCCTTGCTTTCCATCCATTGGAGTGCGTATTTCACTCCTGTTACCGCGTCGGTAACCCAGGCGTCGGCTTCCACATACTTGCACGCGTGCTCGTCCACTTGTCCGCCGCCTATGATCACCTTCACCTTGTGGCGCGCTCCGATTTCTTTGAGGCAGTCCACAACCGCCTTCATGGAGTCGTACGACAAGGTGAGCAGACCGCTTAAGCCGACGATATCCGGCTGGAAGTCCTTGTATTCCTCGCAAAATCGCTTGGCCGGCACATCCACGCCAAGGTCTCTCACCTCGAACCCGTTGATATCCATGAGCATATGGACCATATCCTTGCCGATGTCGTGGATATCGCCTTCGACCGTTCCAAGCAGGAACTTGCCGATCTTTTTGGATCCTGCGCCCGTCTCACCGGCTGCCATGTGAGGTTTGATCAGCTCGGACGCGGCCTTCATCATCTCGCCCGCGAGGATCAGCTCCGGGACGAAGTAGATTCCCTCTTCGAAGCGCTTGCCCACAATGCCGAGCGCGTCCTTGTACGCGTTGAGGATGTCCACTGGAGGAATGCCCTGGTCCAAGTACTTCCTTGTAAGGGCCAGAGCATCGTCTTCCATCATTTCTGCGACGGCGTTCACGAGGTCTTGCATGCTTTCACTCTCTTTCATAGGTGCGTGGCTTTGGTACGACCGATTTGATGGCAATGGGTGCGAAGAAGGTTAGGGTCATAGGCCTCAACTCTGCGGGAGTCACATCGACATAACAGTTCAACCCAAGTTCCAAAGGGACGCCTGAGAATAGCCGGTCGATTTATCGCCGGGATACGCAACCGGTTTATATACCTGTGAGTCCCGAAGGGACGGCTGAAAGTCTCGCATAAAACCGCTCATTTAGGTCGTCCCTTTTGGATTTCTGATTCTTGAGATGTCCATCTCCCGGCGATAAAACGGCCGGCCACTGTCAAGTGTTCCTGCAGAACACTGAGAGCACGCGCCTAAGCTTCCTTCTCCGGCCCTATCTTGCCCGCGCGAAACGCACGGTTGAAATTCATGCAGTGCCGATCTCTGCCCAAGAGGGTCTCGGCAGCCATCATGATCCCCCGGAGGTCACGCTCCTCAGGATTCACGATGACGCTGTCCATTCCGGCCTGAGCGAGAAGTACCATAAAAGCCTGATTGAGGATCGATCTCAGGGGCATTCCGAACGAGATGTTCGACAGGCCGCACGTGAGATGCGCAGCCGGAAACTCCTCCCGAATCTTCCGGCAGGTTTCCAGGGTGACGTTTCCATTTTCAGTGCCCGTGGAAATGGCCATCACGAGCGGATCGATAAACAGTTTTTCGTCCGGGAGCCCCCCCGCACGCGTCAACTCCACGAGACGGCGGATGATGTCCAGCCTGCCTTCGCTCGTGCGCGGGATGCCGTTGTCGTCCAGGGCGAGGACGATCAACTCGGTTTGGAATTCGCACGCGAGCGGCAGAACTCCGTCGATGCGAAACTGTTCCCCGCTCAAGGAATTGAGCATGGGGACTTTGGCCGCCTTGCCGATTCCGGCCCGGAGAGCGTCAGCATTGGCGCTGTCCAAGCAAAGGATCGCGTCCGGTGCGGCTTCCTGAACGGTCTCCACGAGCCAGATCATGTCGTCGGGCTCGCGGGCAGGCACCGTCCCTGCATTGACATCGAGATAGGTTGCGCCGTTTTCGAACTGGCGCCGGGCGAGGTCCCGGATGAAGTCCGCGTCTCGGTCCTGAATTGCCTGCGCGACTTGTTTGCGGGTTCCGTTGATTTTTTCGCCAATAACGATCATGCGCGGTGCCTCCTGTCGCGAAGATAAGAGGTCGGGCCCCGAGAAGGTGCAGGTGGATGATGACTTATAGTCTTCTAGTCCTCTAGATGTGTCAAGAACTTTTTGCTCCCGGAGCAAAAAATCTCGCTGACTCGCAACCCTCGAAATTGACTTGAAGAATTTGACTCGCGACACAGGCGTCTTCCCCCGCGCGTGGCCACTTATGATCTTGACTTGCCGAAGCAACGCGATGAAATGAAGGAGGGCGTGTTACCCGCACCCCGAGTGCAGAGGTATGAAAGAGAGGATCGCCAACATTGTATCGACTGTCGTAAGCGTCATGCCGGTATCGCTATTCTCCAACTGCAACTTGACATCCAGACGTTATATTCGCGGCATGAAGACATCATCGAAGAGGACCGCCATCCATCTGGACCCGGACTTGCATCGAGCATGCGCCTCAAAGCTGTCGAGACCGATCGTACCATATCCAACCTGGTGAACGAGGCAATCAGGCCCAGGCTCGCGGAAGATGCTTCTTAACCTGGATTTTCGGGAAAGCCCCAGTTCCATAGCTCTTGTCCGATCCAAGGAGGCGTGGTAGGGTGAGCATCGCAGCAATTGGGCTGTTTTCATCAACCTCCAGGGCGGGTCAAAGGGCTATCCCTTTCGGGAGTTAGACGATGAAGTTGATGACCGATTGTATCCCGTGCAACCTCAAGGCAGCGCTGACGGCCATCCGTGAACTGACTACTGAAGAAGACGCAATGAAGCGCCTCCTTGGAGAAATCATGCAGGTTCCTGCGATGCGAGGAAAAGACTGGAACATAACGGGCTCGCAGCTGGTGGAACAGATCTTCACCAGAATCACCGGCGCTTGCGGCGAGACCGATCCTTTCCGAAAGCGAAAGGCCCTGCAGAACAAAAAATGTCTGGAGCTTTATCCTCGACTGAAAAAGCTCCTATCGGAGTCGGACGATCCACTGTATGTGGCGGTCAATCTTGCTATTGTCGGCAATTCGATCGATCCCATGGGATACTTGAGTCCCCAAGATATCGAGCAGGCGATGCGGGCTTCCCTTGACGACCCGGTTCCCCGGGGCGAGTTCATGGAATTTAAGGATCGGCTGGAGAAGAGCAGTCAGCTCATTTATCTCGGAGATAACTGCGGTGAGATAGTGCTCGACAAACTCCTTATAGAAACCATCAAGACCCGGTATCACGTCGATGTTACGTTTGTCGTTCGCAGCGTTCCCGCTCTCAATGACGCCACCCTGAAAGAGGCGGAACTTGTGGGAATGCCCGAGACAGCGACTGTCGTGGAAAATGGTATCGATGGACCCTTGCCGGGAACAATCCTTTCACGCTGTTCGGAACAGCTTCGAAGCCTGTGGAACGCCGCCGATCTAATCATCTCGAAAGGGGGAGGGAACTTCGACAGCCTCGATGAGGAAAAGGGCATAACAACCCCGCTGTATTATATGCTCGTATGCAAGTGCAGTCCTTACGAGAGCTATTTCAATGTTCCGATGAATCGCCCGATACTCCGCAAAGCCGATTGCAAGACCTCGGATAGATGAACATCAAAATGGCCGGTAGAGCAAGTCGAACCCGATCCGGGGGAGACCGGCCGCCACTATTTCTTGTGGTAACGACCTAAAGCCTCATGGGGAGCCCACCATTTATAGCAGTTGCCAAAAATAATTTCCGATTGATTTCTCCAGGGTGTAGGGAGGTCCCGTTCACTTCGAGCGACGCAAGGCCGTCGAATCTTCGTTCACGGGACCTCCCTACACCCACCAAAAGACCTGCGATTCGGTCAGAACTTTTGG
>JAIWNO010000318.1 GCA_020216785.1 Desulfomonile sp. | reverse complement strand
CCTTCTGGAACTGGTTCAAGAGCGCCCATGTGGAGGGACGGACGCATGACGAAGTCCGTTAAGAGACGGGAAACAGGAGATTAGACAGTGTCCCAAGCGCTGGAAGCGCTTGCAATCTAAGAGTTTTTGGGGAGGGGTCCGGGGAGGGCGTTTTTGCAAAAACGCCCTCCCCGGCAAGTCTTCAAACGCTTCTTAGGTTTTACAACCGCCTCCAGGCGACTGCTGATAGGCGGCTCTCCGTGCGGATTTGCCTCATTGTAGCCGGGGGCCGACAAACGACGCATGGCCGCCCGATGAGGTGGTGATCCTTCTCAAGGAGTGAAGGGGAAATGGAGATCAAGACCAGGGATGACTACATCAAAAGCCTCAAAGAACAAGGGCACGTAGTCTATTACAACGGGGAGCGGGTCACCGACATAACCACCCATCCGGCATTTATCCCCCACATCAATGCAGCAGCCAAGACCTACGAAATGGCGCTCATGCCGGAGTTCGAGGAGCTGGCAAGCGCCACGAGCCACCTGACCGGCGAGAAGATTAATCGCTTCACCCATATCCACCAGTCCATTGACGACCTGATCAAGAAGGTCCAGCTTCTGCGGGCCATAGCGCACGAGACGGGGAGCTGTTTCCAGCGATGCGTAGGCTTTGACGCTCTCAACGCCACGTACATGACCACCTACGATATCGACAAGAAATACGGCACAAACTACCATAACCGTTTCATCGACTATCTCAAGATGATCCAGCGTACCAACAAGATGATCGTCGGCGGAATGACCGATCCCAAAGGAGACCGCAGCAAGGCGCCCCATGAGCAAGCGGACTCCGACCTGTTTACCCGCATCGCGGAACGCCGGGACGACGGCATCATTATTCGGGGAGCAAAAGCTCACCAGACCGGCGGAGCGAACAGCCACGAAATCCTTATCATGCCCACGCAGTTTATGCGTGAAGAGGATCGGGACTACGCCTTGTGTTGCGCGGTCCCTCTCAACGCTCCCGGAGTTATCCAGATCTTTGGCCGTCAGACCAACGACGAGCGGAAGTTCGGCGGCAGCATCGATGCAGGAAATGCCGAATTCGGCCTTGTGGGCGGGGAGACACTCATCGTCTTCGACAATGTGTTCGTCCCGTGGGAACGGGTGTTCATGGCAGGTGAAACCGATTTCAGCGGCGTGCTCGTAGAGCGTTTTGCCACCATGCATCGCCAGAACTATGGCGGCTGCAAGGGAGGAGTATCGGACGTGGTCGTCGGTGCGTGTGCTCTGGCCGCGGAAATGCAGGGCACCCAGAAGGCTTCGCACGTGAAAGAGAAGCTTGCCGAAATGATTCACCTTACTGAGACCATCTACGCGGGTTCGATCTCATGCTCGGCTATGGGGTACAAGACCCCGAGCGGTGCTTACTACCCAGACCCGCTCCTGGCCAATTGCACGAAGCACAACGTCACTCGCCACATCTACGAAATCGCCCGGCTCGCGCATGACATCGCGGGCGGCATCCTGGCGACCATGCCGTTCGAGAACGACCTGAAGAGCCCAGAGATCGGCAAGTATGTGGAGAAGTACCTCGCCGGAGTTCAGGGCGTGCCGACGGAGAACCGCATCAAAATCCTCAGGCTTATCGAGAACATGACCGGCGGCACGGCGTTGGTAGAATCCATGCACGGCGCGGGCTCACCCCAAACCCAGAAGGTAATGTATGCCCGCCTCGGCAAAATAGACATGAAGAAGAAAATGGCCAAGAAACTGGCAGGAGTGCAGGATTAGGTTGAACGGAACAGCCCAATGCCAGAGCCCTTGATCCTTGGGACTACCTTTTCGGTACCGGCATAGGCCTTAGTTGCTTGAGTGCCCGCACCAATTCCCAACAAAGATTAAAATGGCTCGGGAAGCTGTTATGTGCCCTTGATTTTCATGGTGCCCCCAGCAGGGATCGAACCTGCGACCTGCGGATTAGGAATCCGTCGCTCTATCCACTGAGCTACGGGGGCACTTGCCGCTAGGCGTGCGTCGCGAACGAGAATATACTATGTAGGGCAAGGAATCGTGTCAAGTCAACGGCTTTCTTGGAGCACTATCGGTCCCGCGAGCGGCACTATGTTGCCCGTGAAACGGTCCATGTCCGGAAGTGCCGCACGGACACATTCCTGCAATCACGCGTCCAAATGGAGCATCCACAGTGCCTGTTTTAGATATTCACGTGCACGTCTGCAAGCGGTACGACTGGCAGCCCGCGGTCAGGGAATACATCGACCGGTTAAATCCGGATTTTTACAAGCTCTTTCCTGAACAGGTCACTGGCGAGGGGCTGATCGACTACCTCGATGAGCATGGGGTGGATCGGGCGGTAATCCTCGCTGAGCACTCGCCCAGAGCCACCGGTATCGTGAGCAACGACTTCGTGTCCGAATTGTGCAAAGTCTCGGACCGATTGATCCCGTTCGCTGCCATTGACCCTGAAGAGGACGTGGACCCCGCTGCCGAGACGGAGCGCTGTCTGGGCGAACTCGGGTGTCGAGGTCTCAAGATCATGCCGTCCTACTGCTGGTTCGAGCCCGATGACCCGCGCATGATGCCGGTATATGAGATCGCCCGTGACCGAAGCATCCCCGTGATGTTCCACATGGGTACCTCCGTTTTTCCTGGCACTCGGATCAAATACGCGGACCCGCTGCTCCTCGACGACATCGCGGACGAGTTCCCGGACCTCACCATTGTGATTTGTCATGGCGGAAGGCCGTTCTGGTATAGGCAAACCGAATGGATGCTCATCCGTCACCGTAATGTGCTGGTGGATATCGCGGGCATACCGCCCAAACACCTGCCTTCCGCGTTCCCCAAGCTGGAGGCCATGTCCGACCGCTTTCTGTTCGGGACAGACTGGCCGGGCGTGCGCTCGATCTCACGGCAGGTCAAGAGCGTGGAAAGCCTTCCGTTTAACCGCAGCGCTATTGAGAATATATTGTGGAACAACGCGATGCGGTTGCTTCGACTTAATGGAAGCTAGGCCGAGCCGGCGGTGCGGCCCGCGGTCAGGTCATATTAATGTGCAATCAAATAGGCGATAATCTCGGAGAATTAATGGTGAAACAGGTATCTTGCCTGTCACGTTCAGACAGGCAGGATGCCTGTCCTATCAAGACAAGGATGTCACTTACTTGAAACCGCGTCGGTATCAGCAACCTTTGGGAATCGGCTCCAAGTGGCATTGATCGCGGAATGCAGCGGTGAGGTCGGCCTGGAGCGCGGCAAGGGCCTCTTCGTCCTCCACTTCCACCACGAGTTCCCCGGTTTCGAAGCACTTGAGGCGCCCATGCCGCTGGAACACCTCCACGGCCTGCTTTGGGTCGATGGTGATCCAGCCTTTCATACGCGCAACCAGCTCAGGGCCGGTAAATTCCCGTTCAATGGTGAGGTCGATTCGGCGATTCATTCCTTTCCATCCGATCACAGCCGGCTCAACCAGGATCGGCATCACCGGGTCGTGGACTGCCGCGCATCGGAACCAAACTCGTGCCCTGATCATTGAAGGTTGTCCCCCTGCCGTTTGAGTCCCACGAGCTGCAGAGATAGACTTCGGGGACTATTACCAATGCGTCATCAAGACTGAAACATAGCCATTGTAGGGCGCACCCGCGGGTGCACCCTTAAAGCCGGGCCGACGCACGGATCGGCCCCTATCAGCCTCCGTTCATGCGATCAGTTTGAAAGCGCATTGGCTCATGCCGATTCTTTCAATGAGATAACAGGTCTTAAGAAAAAGACCTTTCAATACCGCGTGAAGTATGGTATAGAGTCTTTACTTAACGCATGAATTTACTATAACAAACTCACTGCACTACTGTCCTGAGTAACGCTATCCTATCATGAAAATGTCCAAAAACTTCATTCGTTCACATCTCGGGGTACTGGTTTCCGTGATCGGCTCTGTGTTCTTCCTGTGCCAACTCATCCCAATCGCTGTGGAAGCGGCCCATGCCAAAGACTCTGCCGCAGCGAAAAGGCGCGGGCATCCCGTTGTTTCGCAATCCCGCACCACGCCGGTCAAGGCCCCGAACAAGACCCCCACGCACGATGCCAAGAAAACTTCGGAGCGCCCGGTTGTCAAGGCTAAAGCAGTGTACTGTATCAACCTTGCCACAAACCAGATCATCATGTCACGCAACGCGGACCAGCAGCTCCCTGTGGCAAGCTTGTCCAAACTCGTAACCGCGTTGGTGGCTCTTGATCAGTTTTCTCTCAACCAGAAGGTTAAGGTGCCCGATCAGGTGAAAGGCATCCCCAAGTCGGTCGCAGGATTGAAGCCTGGCGATATGGTAGCCGTCAAGGACTTGCTCCACGGCTTGCTGATCGGGTCCGCCAACGACTGCGCGGAAACCCTTGCCTGTGCGTTTCCCGGCGGCAAGACCGCGTTTGTTCGTGAGATGAACAAGAAGGCGGCATCTCTCGGGACGCGGCACACGGTCTTTTATACGCCGAGCGGTCTCGATCGGAAGAGCACGGTGAAAAAGGACGACAAGACCTCCGTGATGGTAAAATCGAACACATCCACAGCGCGGGAAATCGCTCACATTGCCCGCCATGCCTTTTCCAATAAGACGATTCGAGCGATCTGTTTGAAGAGCAATTACGTGATGAGCAGCGCGGAGTCGTCCACGGGCTACCCGGTGCGAACCACCAACAAGCTTCTGCGAGACAAGCTCCCGATTATCGGAGGCAAGACCGGCTTTACCAGTCGGGCGGGGCACTGCATGGCCACCAAGTTTACTCCGGGCCGCGACGCGATTCTCATCGTCGTACTGGGAAGTCCGGATCATTTCCGCGACACGCGTTTGGTCTACCAAACAGCTCTTCAGAAGGTGAAGGCGCCCGACAGAAAGCCGCCAATCCATACGACATTGGGAAATGACGACGGTTTTTACCGCAGCGCAGTAAGACGATAAACCGGTCATTCCTTGGGGAGGGTGAAGAGGAAATTGACCCATTGCCCGGGCACGGATTCGCACCAAATCTTACCACCGTGAGCGTGAATGATCTGCCGTATGTTGTAAAGACCTAAGCCCGTGCCTCTCTTGGACCGGATGTCCTCATCCTCCGCACGATAAAACTTCTCGAAAATCTTCTCCCGCTGCTCCGGCTGCACGCCTGGTCCCTCATTCCACACGTTGAATACATGGCAGTCAGGGCGGTCCTCCACGCCGTATGAGATCTTACCGCCGGGTGAGCGATATTTCAGCGCGTTGCCGAACAAGTTACGGTACACTATCTCCAACAGGCTGGGATCGCCCATCACCTGAATCGGTCCAACACCGCCCATGGAAGTGTCATAAGTCTCGAATGAATCCGGATACCTCTCCTTGAGCCCCACCATTGCCGGCAGGATCACCTCTTCGTAGAAGTTGTTGATCGGCTGCTTGCGGGCACGAAATTCTCCGTGCTCCAGTTCCGCCATAACAAGGAAGTCTCTGCTCATAGCTTCAAGGAATTTTGAGTGGTGGTAAACGATTCCGAGTTGCTCTCTGCGCTGCGGGTCTGTTTCGGTTTCGAGGAGCCGCCTGACAAAACCTGCTATAACGATAAGAGAATTCTTCGATTCGTGGCTGATGAAATGAATCGTCTCACGGTAATTCCGATTGAGGTGCTCCAGTTCGCGACGGATCGCCTTTTCCCGCGTGATGTCCTTACTGACGCCGACAGTGCCGAGAGTGCGGCCTTCGTCGTCGGTAAGCAGCGACAAGGTCAGCGATATCTCGATCGGTTCACCGGACTTTGTCATCAGGCGGGTTTCGTAATTCAGCACGCCTTCTTCCGCGGTGATCCGAGCGAGAATGTTTTTGCGCTCTTCCGCATTTTCCCAGAGAACGTTAATGTGTTGGCCCTGCATCTCTTCCGCACGGTAGCCAAGGAGTCGCTCCGCCGCGGGGTTGAACTCCACGATGTGGCCCTCGAGATCGGTGGTAATCACCATGTCGTCGGACGACCGTAGAATTCCTTCGAGGTAGCTTGTCTCCTTGGCCAGAGCTTCCGTCCGAGTCCACATCTCTTTAGCGAGATTGCCGGCGAGCTTTTTGAATCGATCTTGGGATTGCCTTAGCGATTCTTCACGGTCTGCCTGTTCCACTCTGCAGCCGACGAGCTCGGCCACCTCGCGCAAAAACTCCTCGTCGTGCGGATCAGGCGCAACGTTGTCAGGGTAACAGACACACAAGCGTCCCCTTGCCTGTCCTTCTGCTTGGATTTCTGCGCTCAAGGATTCCGTGCGATCGAAATCGGGCGGCTTCCCGCATGTATGGTCGTCAACCTCGATCCATACAAAGGCGCCCTCTTTTAACCCTAGCGACGCCCTTATGTGGCCGATCACCGTGTTCAACTTTTCCACAATGGGCAATGTGCTGCTGAGTTCCTTGGAGATTGTCAGCAGGCCTTTGCAGCGGTCCAGGAGGCGGCGCAGCACAGGTTCCGGTTGGTTCTCGGTATCCTTCACAGCCTCTCCCATAAGCAAAAATGACGGCTGTAATTCGCAGCAGTGGCCTCGCGTCCGCACGAATATAGGCCGCGCCGGATGTCGCGGCGAGGAGCTTGCTCTCCACTATTTGCCATCCCAGCGC
Organism: Desulfomonile sp.; assembly: GCA_020216785.1. GTDB lineage: Bacteria > Desulfobacterota > Desulfomonilia > Desulfomonilales > Desulfomonilaceae > JAIWNO01. The sequence goes on along the minus strand of JAIWNO010000318.1, from coordinate 902 downwards.
GACCTGCGGGCGGAACGTTAAGGAGTTCCCAGAATGGATATCTCTCAGTCTATTATTTCACTTAGCCCAGATTCCGACCGAAGTCAACGGATACCCCGGTTGGAGGGCTTGAAATAGAGTGGGTTCTGGAAAGCCATGATTTGGGGCTAAGGAGGTCATAAATTTCGCGATTCGCTTTACCTCGGCCTGCAAAACAACCCCAAAGTATATCGATGCCTGCCCACTGAAGAGATAACCCGATTCTCGGCCGTATGTCTCCTCATCTACCGGTACAGTTCCATCCTCCCGGCCCACCAAACCCTCTCTCACATCGGCGGCGAAAAAGTCTTTCAGGACTTCCCCCAAAACGAGATGAGGGAGGGTGGGATTTCGAGGGAGATACGGGGGCTTGAGGCTTTTGGGAAGTGAAAATGGGGAGACTTGTTGGAACGATGAGCTGGACCTCGCTGGATAGGAAGTTGGTAGCGACGAATGGAATCGTCCATCCTATCAAGGAGGATCGATCGGCTGTCCCGTAATTTGGGACGCGGTGGACTCGACGAACAGATAAGCAGGGAGATTTTGGCAGAGGGGGCGCCCAGGATTGAGCGTGACACGCTCCTCATCGTTGATCCGACCGATATCGGCAAGAAGTACGCCAAGAAGATGGAGTGCCTTGCCACGGTGAAACGTTTCAATTGGCCGAATCCTGCACAGCGCCGTATGGGGAAACGGTGATACGGCAAAAGGATGGCCGTGAGAAGGCGTACTTCATCCACTACGGATACTGCCCGGTGCGGCTACCGGAGCATCCGGAGAGGCCGTTGTGGCGGGTGGTCCAGGCTTACCTCACCCGCCGGCCTGTGGAGGACACGATCCGATTCATCAAACAAAGCTCCAACGTCGAGGACATCAGGGTGATG
>JAIWNO010000317.1 GCA_020216785.1 Desulfomonile sp. | reverse complement strand
CTCATGTACCATGGACATGCTCCGAAGTCTATCCTCACATTCGCGGAAAATGTCGGGGTGGGGTTGGTTCTTCGCGTAGCGGGCTTGCAACCTCAGCAAACTTGTCATGACCTGGAGATTGTGCTTCACACGATGATGAATCTCCCGCACGAGAATCTCTTTCTCCCGAAGTGACGTCCGTAAGCGATCGTCAGCCTCGCGTCGGTCGGTGATGTCCATGAACGTTCCGGCCACACGAAGCGGGCGCCCTTCATTGTCACGCTCCACAGTTCTGCCCCGCACCAGGGCCCATCTCCAGCCGCCATCTTTCATCCGGACACGAATTTCGCACTCGAAGAGAGGCGTATGACCCTGCAAGTGCAAGTCGAAGAGGCGTTCCGCCACTGCAATATCGTCCGGGTGAAGTGAAGTGAAGTGAAGTGAAATAAAATCGCCTTCGATCGCCACCTTGAGGTTGTCGCCAACGTTGAGCGCCACCGAAAGCCCGAGATGTTACGAGCCGCCAACCGTTCGCTCCGTGGTCAGGCGGGGCTCCCGTCAAGTACACACTCCAAAGCATACGCCCGGTTCGGGTTGCTCTTCCGAAACCAACCTCCCCACCGCGAAGCTCAGATGAGGCGAATCGCAGTCCTGGATGCCGCCCCAGGGAGATCAATGACGCGCTACTTAGATAATGTAACGCGCAATCGTTCCGCCAAGCAAGGAGAACCATGAGAAGCGCATAATCTCTTCTTTTCCCGCGGGCTCACGCGGTCAACCGTGTCATTGGGAGAAGTGCAAGAACGCAGCACCCCTTATTGTCGAAAGTGGGGAGATTGCTTCCCCCGTTTTTCAACGGCCTCGCGATGACATCACCGCCGGGACCCCTAACCGCGGGTAAATGAATGATTTCCACCACAATAGAGACATTGACATAAGTGCGCGGATTGGCTAATCATACCGACACATCTGAATTCCGATAATCGAGGTGCCCCATGGGGGAGCGTCACAAGCTCGATGCAGCGGATCGAGTATCGGGGCAAAACCATCTTGTTCGCGAACTATAGCGGAATCAGCGTCCCGGACCTTGCCAGTGCCGTCAAGGCAAACCAGAAGGCTAAAGATTGGCTTCAGTCGCTGTAAGATTGGCCCCTGATCCCGCAGATCAGAAAAGGAAACTCGACGGCACGACAATGAAGGATGCTCCACACGTCGATATCCGAGCATTGAGGTCGGACATTATAGCCGGCCTCGATGCGCGAAGCTTAACCAAGAAATACCGCATGTCCGATGAGTTACTCGGAAAGCTCGTATCCCGTCTTGTCGAAAGGGGAGACCTGACGCATGACGATCTGAACAGGCTCTACAGTGTATCTGAACTTATTCGGGCTCTTACCTGGAAATGCGCATACTGCCGCAAGGTTGTGCCGGCCGCATACGAATATTGCACCCGGTGCGGCAATCCGCGGCGGTAAGACCGCATGAATGCCGGTCAACGGCGCTCCAAGTCCCTGAAGGATTTCATTCCCTCCAGACTCGTGGCTTCGAACAGGGCACGAATGACTGCGCGGCTTGTACAGTCCGCCGCCGCTCGCCCGATTTCGGTAAGCGCCTGGACCTTCGGCGCGGCAAAAAAACTGGGGGTGTCCGGAAGTTCCTTAATTCCGGTAGCGAGGCAGAAAAGAGTGTCGCCATCGACCATGGTGTGAGCCGGCCTGATCGCACGTGCAAGGCCATCGTGAGCCATTTGGGCAACCTTCCGCGCCTGTGCTTTAGTCAAGGTGGCATCAGTCGCGACCACACCAATCGTAGTGTTCTCGGCGACGCGCGCCGGACGTATTTCCGGCACGCGAACCGCTATCCGGCTGAATTCGCCGAATTCATTGTCCAGCTCGAGCCGAACTTCCCATGGTAGACCGGTTGCCGGATCGATCACCGATCCCAGCGAGTTGACCGCTACGAGCGCGGCCACAACGAGACCCGACTCGAGCACTTCGCTCGCGGTACCGACCCCGCCCTTGACGCCGCCGGCAAGAGCGCCCGTGCCCGCACCGACGCACCCGCACACGGCAGGTCCGTCCGAGGCGGCTTCGCAGGCCATTACGCCCCACCCAGGCTCGATCGGCTGCACATATTCGGGCCCGCGGCCTAGATCGAACAGCGTGGCGGCCGGCACTATGGGAGCGACGTGCCCCTCTTCCAACGGGAATCCGACTCCGCGTCGAGCGAGCCACTGAACAACGCCGTCAGCAGCCGACAGCCCGAACACCGATCCGCCGCTCAGTACTATCGCGTGGACTTTTTCGACAAGATTCTCCGGCAAGAGGAGATCTGTCTCTCGGGTCCCCGGCGCGGCGCCGCGTACATCCACACCCGCTGTGGCTCCGTTGAGGCACAGCACGACGGTGACTCCACTGACGTGGTTCAAGTCGGTATAATGTCCGACAGCGATACCGGAAACATCTGTCAGCGCGTTATGTTTGCCGGTGCCGCTCAATTGCAGCCCTCATGCCTCGCGCGAGGCGGCACACGACGCTGCGGCATAACTGCAGCATCCCCCAGGCCGGGCGGACGCCGCAGTCCCAAATGGGACACAATCCCAAACGTGCAGCACTTCGAGCTATTTCTTACAGTCCTTGCAATCCTTTACGACTTTGCCTTTGGCCTTTGTGCAATCTGCCTTGGTCATCTTGCTGCAATCACCTTTGATGCAGCAGTTGATTTTCGGCGCTTCCTTTGTGGTCTTCTCAGCGGCCAGGGCGCCGAGCGGGACCGCTGCCACGAATGCCGCCAAGGCAACCAAAATCAGTGCTTTCTTTATCATCGAGAACTCTCCTTCGATTCGAGGAGATCTAACCGCCCCCGACGCGAATCGGAGGGGTAACGGAACGCCAAAATATGGAAGGCTGCCTCGGGAGTCACTGTGGGAGGGTCACGCCAGCCTGCTGCGGAGCCCCCACATCACCTTTCATGCAGCCGTTACGCGTACTTATCACGTAAATACCTTCCTCGTCCGCACGGTCAGCCGGTTTCTCTCTGGAGGCCGGCAAGGCATGGTGCGAACGTAAAATCGGGCGAAGCATAACGTATTCCCGGTCTGCTTACAAAGGAAAAATCGATATGCATGCGACCAGGAAGTCGATTGCCGAACTTGATTCATTGCACTTGCAACCAAGCCTTTAGAGCATTATCTATATCCACATGGACACAGCGCGGGTGTGTGAGCGTCTGTCGTCTGATTTCACCCGCTTGATCCGGACCCTCCGCGAAGGTCCGCGAATATCTCGTGCACGGGTTACCGATCACGAACGTTGGAGGAGGAATTAGGGAATGGCGCCGAAAAAGATTCTTTTCGAACAGGACGCGAGGGAAAAGATTCTCAAAGGTGTCAACATCATGGCCGACGCGGTCAAGTCTACTCTCGGGCCGCGGGGACGCAACGCGGTGCTGGAGAAATCGTGGGGATCGCCAACGGTCACTAAGGACGGGGTGACTGTTGCCAAGGAGATAGAGCTGGCCGACAAGTTCGAGAACCTCGGCGCGCAGATGATCAAACAAGTCGCATCCAAGACCTCCGACGTGGCTGGCGACGGCACTACCACCGCCACGGTACTGGCGCAGGCCATTTACCGCGAAGGCGTCCGGATGGTTGCCTCCGGCGTTGATCCACTGGAGATCAAGCGCGGTATCGACAGAGCGGTCGCAGCAACGGTGGACCAATTGAAAAAGATTTCGACTCCCACAAAGGACAAGGCCGAAATCGCCCAAGTCGGCGCCATCTCCGCCAACAACGACGCATCCATCGGCGAGATTATCGCCGAAGCCATGGAAAAGGTGGGCAAAGAGGGCGTCATTACGGTTGAGGAAGCAAAAGGCATGGCCACAACGCTGGAGGTGGTGGAGGGCATGCAATTCGACCGCGGCTACATTTCGGCTTACTTCGTCACCGATCCGCAACGGCTGATCGTTTCCCTTGAGGATCCGCTTATTCTTATTCATGAAAAGAAGATCTCCGCCATGCGCGATCTTTTGCCCGTGCTGGAGCAGGTGGCGCGAAACGGCAAGCCGTTGCTGATCATTGCCGAGGACGTGGACGGCGAAGCGCTGGCCGCGCTGGTGGTCAACAAATTGAGGGGCACGCTCCGTTGTTGCGCGGTCAAGGCACCGGGATTCGGAGATCGCCGCAAAGCGATGCTTCAGGATATAGCGGTTCTCACAGGCGGGCAGGTGATATCCGAGGATCTCGGCCTGAAACTGGAGAAAGTCACCTTAAGCGACCTCGGCCGGGCAGGACGTGTCAACATTGACAAGGACACCACTACGATTATTGACGGCGCTGGTTCCGCCGATCAAATCGAAGGCCGAATACGCCAAATTCGCGTCCAAATCGAGGAGACCACTTCGGATTACGACCGTGAGAAGCTCCAGGAGCGGCTGGCCAAACTCGTTGGCGGTGTGGCGGTTATCAAGGTGGGCGCTGCCACCGAAACTGAAATGAAGGAAAAGAAAGCCCGCGTCGAAGACGCTCTCCACGCGACCCGGGCGGCAGTCGAAGAGGGGATCGTCCCGGGAGGAGGCGTCGCATACATCCGATGCATTGACGCGGTGAAAGACCTCAAACTGGACGGTGATCAACAGGTTGGCGCGCGTATTGTATTGCACGCACTGGAAGAGCCGCTTCGCAAGATCGCGGCTAACGCGGGATTCGACGAGTCCATCGTGCTGTCAAAGGTCGCGGAGTCCTCCGGCGGATTCGGATTCAATGCATTGACTGAGGAATACGAAGATTTGGTGGCCGCGGGGGTGATCGATCCCGCTAAGGTGACTCGGCTCGCGATCCAGAATGCGGCATCAGTTGCAGGCTTGCTGCTCACCTCGCAGGTAATGGTCGCGGAAAAGCCTAAAGAAAAAGAAAAGGAAAAGAAGGCAAAAGGCGCGACCTGATACTCGCAGCGGTAGGCTGGGAGGCTGATTCGCTCGCGTAGAGTGAGCGCTCTCGCCCGAGGCGGGTCAGCGGAGTGACGAATCCGACAGGTCCGGGCTTTTTTGTGGTAGAATATGACTGGCGATGTGACGGCCCAGCACAGGGTTGTGACATCGCCAGTCGAACCAGGAGGAAATCCAATGCTGCCAGGACCATCGGAGTTAATCGTCATACTGCTCATCGTGGTCATCATCTTCGGGGCGAAACGCATCCCGGAAATCATGGGCGGGCTTGGAAAGGGGATCCGTTCCTTCAAAAAGGCCATGGACACGGACGAGCCCACATCTGAGCCCACGACTCCCGCCGGCAACCAAACCGGCCAACAAAAGCCGCAAGAGCCTCAGAAGCCTGCCTCGTCCACTTGATCCCAGCCTGCGATCGCGAAGGAGGAGTTGTTGAATCCATGGAACCTGAAGAGGTCGTAGAGCAGGTAACCAAAGAAAGTAGGGAGAGGTGGTTCGGGTATTTGGCGCTTACGACGGTCATACTTGCCGTGTGCGCGACTCTGGCCAGCTTCAAAGAAGGCAACAACTCGGTCGATTCGGTCCTCAATCAGACGCAAGCGGCTAATCAGTGGTCGTATTTTCAGGCGAAGAGCATCAAGAGCTACCTCTACGAGATGCAGAAGGATAAGCTCACGATGGACTTGAAGGCCGGCCTGGAAGGATCGTCTCCAGCGCTCTCAAAGGAATACAGCGCTAAAATCGATTTCTACGCAAAGGAAATGGACCGCTATGCTCAAGAAAAGAAAGACATCGCGGCCGAAGCGAAGAAATTCGAGCAGCTTCGTGATGAAGCGCAGCGCCGCGCGGAAGCGTACGGCATCGCGGTGATTTTTCTCCAGATGGGAATTTTGCTGTCCTCGGTGGCGGCGCTGGTAAACCGAAAAGCGCTCTGGATCGTAGGCTGCTTCATCGGTGTTGTCGGGATCGTGTACTTCATCAACGGTATGTGGCTCCTTTTCTAGGAAATGGGGATGGTCCCCTTTTGATGCACTCCTTTTGGAGGCCCTTTAAATCTCTCGCAGCAACGTAGATCATCGTTCGGATCTGAGCCCCGCCCGGGAGTCGACTGGCATCGGTCGCTCTGTGCCGGCTCCGGCCCACATGGATCGATCCAGATGCGGACTCCTCCGCAGGTGGTGGCGAAGTTTCTACGATACATTTTTCAAGCCCCTTATTACCTCCAAATATCCACCCTGGTACGACGCGCGGGCGGTCGCTCTGGGGCTTGTCGTCGGCCTCGCCTTTCCTGTGGGTGGGCAAACGGTGCTGCTCGCAGTGCTTCGGCTCTTCATCCGGTTCAGCTTCGTCGTGGGATGGGCATTTTCGCTGGTAAGTAACCCGCTCAATATGATTCCTCTCTATTATGGCTATTACCTGCTCGGCTCGCTTATCCTGGGTAAGCGGGCCACTATGGGATTCGACGTGTTCAGCAAGCACTTGAGTCCTATAATGGAGCGGGCTTATTTCTGGGAGGCTCTTGCGGACTTCTCGCAACTCGGTTACGAGATCCTTCTCCGCTGGTGCGTCGCCGCGGTGGTGCTGGCGGCGATATTCGGCCCCATAGGATATTTCGTGACCTTGAAAGTGCAGACCGCCCGCTGCCGCCGAGCAGCCGAGCGCATGGGCGTCGAATACGACAACATTCTTCACGAAATGGAACAGAATATTGCCTCGGACCGGGCGCATATCAGGAACAAATCCGCCTGAAATTCGTATCGTGTTTTTTCGAGGTCTCGGACGTGAACTTCGCGTATGGGAGTCATCATGGCAGTAACCAGAAGCAGACCAGCTCTCCCTGCGCATCCAGATGCAGGGTCCCGCTCGATGCTTTGCAGCGAACCTGAGAGCCGCCCCTGCCCTCTGAAACTACCTTCGATTACTGCAATCGGCGAATGCTCTCAGCATTGCTTGTGGGTTATTCGAGAAACAAGTAGGGTGAGGCAAAGAACTGATATTTTATGCCTTTATCCCTCTCGTGCCCTGTCTATCACATCCAGGAGACCGTCAATGTCCTGGGGCTTCATGAGGCACTCGAACGCGCCCAAGTCCACCCATTCTTCAGGGGATTTCACGGTAGGATAGGCGGTAAGCACCACCACCTTCATGAGGGGATAATCGCGCTTGATCGCCTTGAGCGTGTCGATGCCATCCATGACGGGCATCTTCACGTCGAGTACAACCACGTCTATTTCCTGGCTCCTCTGCAATGCTTCGAGGGCTTCGCGTCCTCCGGAGACAGCGAGGACGTCAATGCCCCGTCTCAGGAGGCGCTTGGTTAGCACGTCGAGAAAGGGTCGTTCGTCGTCCACCAAGAGGATTGTGGACATAAGGGAAGCCTCCTGATATCAACTGCTTGAAAGCGCATTCGCATGAAAGTCGTCGCTATAAGTACCTGCTATCGGGTGTGCGTGTGGGGAGGTGCGGAGGGGAGATGAAGTCTCCCCTCCGCAGGATGGCGCAGCTTGGCGCTCTTAATACCCATCTCCGAGGCGAAGCCACGGAGTGTTCACCGAAGCCGACGACTTTCATGATTCGTTGTGCCCCATCATCACGGGGCATGGTCGTT